>DASXQC010000345.1:0-5147 GCA_036493235.1 Reyranella sp. | reverse complement strand
GCCGACGCAGCCCTCAAGGACAAGATCGTGGTCTTCACCGGCGAGCTCTCGACCATGACCCGCGACGCCGCCAAGGCGCGCGCCGAGGAGCTCGGCGCCAAGGTCACCGATTCTGTGTCGAAGAAAACCAGCCTCGTCGTGGTCGGCGAGAACGCCGGCAGCAAGGCGCGCAAGGCCGCCGAGCTCGGCGTCCAGACGCTGACCGAGGAGGAGTGGGTCAAGCTCTCAGGCGCCGGCGGCGCCTAGAACGTATTCCGTCCGGCCGGAATCGGCCGGACGGAATAGGCCTGCTGCAACAAATATCGCCCGTGCGCGCATTTCCGCTCAGATGGAACTGCGCCTGCACGGTCGTCTCTTACGCCATCGGTCCACTGGCGCGTTTCCATCTGAGCGGAAATCGCTCCAGGCGGATCCGCCGGCATGAAGTCATCTATGCGTCAGTCGGCGCGCACGTAGCCGTAGCGCAGGTTGGAGGGTTCGGCGGCAGCTCGCGTGTACTCCTTCTTGAGCGCAGCGAATCGATCCTCGGAGAAGGCCGGCATCCGGGTGTTTTCGGCCTTTTTCACCGCGAGGTTGTACATACGCATGCCATTGCCGGAGAAGATCTGCTGCTTGGTGACGCTGTTGGCGTCGCCGAGCGCGGCGAACCCGTATTTCTTCTGCATGTCCTCCGGGATCTCCAGCCGGCGCATCGCCTCGATCTGCCATTGCGGCGAGCCGTACCACAAGGGGTCGGTACCCCACAGGACGTGGTCGGCGCCCAGGCCTTTGACCAGCGTGCCGACCAGCGCGGCACAGAACTTCGGATGCGACACCGCCGAATTGGCGAACGCCGTGCCGAGCTCGGCATAGACGTTGGTGACGCCGAACTTCTGCGGAATCTCCGCCAGGTCGCTGGCCCAGCGGATGCGCCCGGTCTGCTCGAACTCCGACCAGGCCTGGTCGGGCAACTCGAAGGCGGGGCGCAGGCAGGCGTGGTACATGACGAAGTTCATCTGCGGCCAGTCCTTGGCCGCCTTGCCGATGTCCCAGGCGGTGGCGTACTCCCACACGCCCGCGAATGCCTTCTCGTAGTCGGGCGGCAGCAGCCCCTTGTGGATGCAGATCGTGGTGATGCCGGCCTTCACCGCCTTCTCGTAGAACGGGTACATCACCGCCTCGTCGTCCAGCCGCCACGGGAATTTGGAGGGATTGAGCGGATCGCCGATCGTGTAGCCTTTCCAGGAGTCAGGCTTGTAGACCGCGATCGCCTTGTCGACCTCGTCCATCCAGCCGGGCTGCTTGGGCGTGATGACGCTGTGCGCCAGCAGGCGCTTGGAGCCGGCGAAGTCGTTCAGCAGCTCGCGCGCCTTGACGATCTGCTCGTTCGACAGGAACCACCAGGTCGGGTCGTCGAAAGGTGCGCCACTCAGCAGCGCCAGGCTGGTGTCGCTGTCGTAGTAGATTTCCTTTACGAAGTTCTGGAACTTGAAGCGGGCGAGCGAGTCGACATCCGCCACCTTCGGATTCCAGTTGGCCTTGGCGAATTTGGCGAGGTCCAGGAGTTCCTTGTGGTCGAAGTCATCGCGCACGAAATGGGTCTGGACGTCGAAAATGACCTGTCCGGCCAGGCTTAGCGTGCGGGCCTGCACCAGTTCGGGCTCGCGCGCCTCGGCAGGCGTGACCTGGAAGACGTTGCCGCCGTAGATCTCGTTCATGGCGACGAACGCCGCCGCCATGCCGCAACCGGTGCGGAAGAACTGCCGCCGGTTCAGGCCCAGCCGACCGGCGTTTGTGTCGGCGAGCTGGTTGATCCGCGCCTCGAGCCGCTTCTGGGTGGCGCTTTGCTTCGGCGGCAGATACTCGCCGTTGGAGACGATCTGCGTGGGGATCGGCGTTGCCGCCGATGCCGTCTCGGCGCCTGCGACGAGGCGCTGTTCACGTTCGCTGAGCCAAATACCCATCGGTTTCCTCCGTCTCTGCTGAGATGGTTGAACGCCGATCGTTGCGCGCACCAACGCTGCGCGCGCGGTCGGTTACGCCCGGCTACGAACTGTGTCGGCTCGAAGACTGTAAAAGAAATCTCCCGGAAAACTGGACATGCCGTTCCCCCGGTCGAACGGGTAGATTCTAAGAATGATCAGCCCTCGTCGTCCAGTGGGGACCGGGATTTGGATCGAGCGAGAATGCCGGTAGCCATCCGTGGCCGAATGTCCGTGGCGGCGCTCGGGAGGCCGTTGTACCTCTACGCGGCCGGACGGCGTGAAGCCGGCCGTGAGCACCGGGAGGCCGTTCATGTCGATCGAGTTGCGGGCGGGCACGCCTGCCGACGCCGCGGCGTGCGGCACGATCTGCTACGAGGCCTTCAAGTCAGTCAACTCGGCGCACGGCTTCCCGCCGGACTTCGCGTCGGCCGAGGAGGGGATCGGGCTGATGACGATGCTGCTGTCCCACCCCGGCCACCATTCCGTGGTCGCCGAGGTCGATGGCCGCATCGTCGGCAGCAACTTCATGGACGAGCGCGCGCCGATCTATGGCATCGGTCCGATCACGGTCGATCCGACGGTGCAGAATCGCGGCGTCGGCGGGCAGATGATGCAGCGCATGGTCGATCGCGCGGCTGAGCGGAACGCAGCCGGCGTGCGCCTGCTGCAGGCGGCTTTCCACAATCGCTCGCTCTGCCTCTATTCCATGCTCGGCTTCCGGACGCGCGAGACGGTGTCGATCCTGCAGGGCAAGCCCTTGAAGCAGAAGATCGCCGGCCATGACGTGCGTCCGGCGACACCGGCCGACCTCGCAGCCTGCAACGCGCTCTGTCGCGCCGTGCACGGCTTCGCCCGCAGCGGCGAACTCGAGGAGGCGATCGCCCAGAAGGCGGCTGCCGTCGTCGAGCACGACGGTCGCATCACGGCCTATTCGACCGGCATCTCCTTCGTCGCCCACACGGTCGCGGAAACCAACACCGGCCTGATGGCGCTGATCGGCGCCGCGGCCGGGTTCGGCGGCCCGGGCTTCCTGCTGCCGACCCGCAACCACGAGGTCTTCACCTGGTGCCTCAAAGGCGGCCTGCGGCTGGTCTACCAGATGACCCTGATGACCATCGGCCTCTACAACGAGCCGACCGGCGCGTACCTGCCGTCGGTATTGTACTGATCATTGGACCGCGCGCATCCTGCGCGCTCATTCGCTCCTGTGAACGCGCTCAATCATGAGGCGCGCTGGAAGCGCGCGGTCCAATGATCCTAGCTGGCGGCGGCCTGCTGTTGGGCCGAAGAAGCAACCGCCTTCGCGGCGGCGCGGATGACGTCGAGCACCTTGTCGGGTTGGGAGAGCATCGGCACGTGGCTGGCGTCGAGCTCGACGGTCGTGGCGCCCATGCGCTTCGCCGACGCGCGTTGCCGGTCGGGATGGACGGTGTGGTCCTGCTTGGCGATGACGTACCCGCTCAGCTTCGACTTCCATGCGACGCCGTCGTGCTTCTGGGCGAACAGATCCGGCACCGGCGCCGCCTAGGTCGCCCAGACCAGCCGCTGCTCCGCCGCCGGCAGGTCACCGCAGAAGAACCGCGTGCCGTCTTGCTTCAACCAGAGGCGGCCGTCCGCCACCTCGATCTGGCTGAAGACGTCGGTGGTGGGGAATTTGGCCAGATGCTCTTGCGACGTCTCGGTCTCGTCGGGGGCGACGGCGGCGATATAGACCAGGGCGGCGACGCGGCTGTCCGTTCCGGCGTGGGTGATCAGCGTCCCGCTGTAGGAGTGGCCGACCAGGACGATCGGGCCGGCTGACCCGCCCGAAGCAGCGCACGACCGAATCGACGTCGCCCTTCAGCGAATCGAGCCCGTGCTGGCTGACGATCACCTCATGGCCCTCGGCCTGGAGCTGCGGGATCAGCTTGCCGAAGCACGACCCGTCGGCCCACAGGCCGTGTGCGAAGACGATGCTCGGCTTGCCTTGTATGGACATGGTGTCCTCCGACATATTTGTGTAAATAATGCAGTCGCCTTAGAGGTGGTGCATATGTAAGGCACGCGCCTTAGTTAAGTCAAATCGACCTTGGTCGAGGGATCGTCGTTTCCATGCCCGGTGCTTCTCCCCGCAAGCCGCTCCGGCGCGACGCGCGCGACAGCCGTGAGCGGCTGATCCTGGCGGCCGAACGGCTGTTCGGCGAGCGCAGCATCGACGGCGTCTCCCTGCGCGAGATCAACAAGGCGGCCGGTCAGAAGAACGCCTCGGGCCTGCGGTACCACTTCGGCACCAAGATGGACCTGGTCGCGGGGGTGTGGCGCCATCGCCTGCCGGCGCTCGAGGCACGCCGGCAGGCGATGCTCGCACAGATGAGGGCTTCGGGCGGGACGTCCGACCTGCGCCAGATCCTCAGCGCCATGGTCATGCCGTTCATCGAGTTGCTCGACAATGGCAGGAACGAGCGCTCTTACGTTCGCTTTGTTGTCCAGCTCTACAGCCATCCATCGATTCGTGAAGAGGAGTTCGCCAGCCCGGGCTTTCGCGAGACCCATCGTCTGGCCCAGCGCCTGCTCGCCGCGGACTTTCCCGCCGACCTGGTCAGGCAGCGGCTGGGACAGCTGGTCGGCCACCTCGTCCACGCGCTGGCCGATCTCGAAAGCCGCATCGTGAAGCAGGCGAGGCCCGCGGCACCCCGACGGACCGAGCTGTTCGTCAGCAATCTGCTGGATACGGCGGTGGGTGCGTTGACCGCACCCGTTTCGCCCACCACGGCGGCGCTTCTGCGACGACATTAGGTCGGCTTCCGTGCGGCCCGGCAGAGTGCTAGAGCGCTGGCACCGTTCAATTTTGCACGTCACTCGCTGGAGTTCGATCGCAATGGATTTGGCCCGTTTTCCGCGTCGTCGCTATACCCCGTTCGCCACGCCGATCGAATTCCTGCCGCACTTCACCAAGGCCCTGTCCGCGACCTGCCCGGGCGGCGTCGGCCCCGACATCTGGATCAAGCGCGACGACATGCTCGGCCTGTTCCCGGGCGGCAACAAGACGCGCAAGCTCGAGTTCCTGGCGGCGGACGCGCTGATGCAGGGCGCCGATACGCTGATCACCTGCGGCGCGCCGCAGTCCAACCATTGCCGCATCACGCTCGCGGCCGCGGTCAAGGAGGGGATGAAGGCCCGCTTCGTGATCGAGGAGCGCGTGCC
>DASXQC010000344.1:0-4380 GCA_036493235.1 Reyranella sp. | reverse complement strand
CGCGCCATCGCCGAAGCCTGTGACCGGCTGCGCCAGCGCGGGCCGCGCGCGGTGATCGCGACCCTGGGGTCGCGCGGCGCCGTCGTGGTGACCAAGGACGGCCAGACCGACGTTCCCGGCCTCACGGCCAGGGTCGTCGACACGACCGGCGCGGGCGACTGCTTCGTCGGGGCGCTGGCGGTCAAGCTCGCGGAAGGTGCCGCCCCGGCCGAAGCGGCGCGTTATGCCTGCGCGGCAGCCGCCTGCTCGGTCGAGACGCTGGGGGCCGCCCCCTCGATGCCGTCGGCCAAGGACGTTGCAGCGCGGCTCGCACGAGCCTAAATCCTTGCCATGGTTGAAGAACTCTTTCGGCAAGACGCGTATCTCAAGCAAGCCGACGCCACGGTGACCGCGGTCGAGGACCGCGGCGTGCGGCTCGATCGCTCCATCTTCTATCCGACCGGCGGCGGCCAGCCCGGCGACACCGGTGTACTGCGCTGGGACGGCGGCGAGGCCAGGATCGCCGACACGGTGAAGGCCGACGGCAACGACGTGCTACTCGTGCTGGCGCCCGAGGCGCCGAAGCCCGCAGTCGGCGCGCAGGTCCGCTGTGAGCTCGACTGGGAACGCCGCTACAAGCACATGCGCATGCACACCGCGCTGCATGTCATGTCGGCGATCATCAAGGGCAACGTCACCGGCGGCCAGGTCAATGCCGACAAGAGCCGGCTCGACTTCAATCTGGAGGGCGAGGTGCCGACCAAGGAATGGGTGACCGAGGAGATCAACAAGATCCTCTCCAACGATCACCCCGTGGTGCCGCAATGGGTGACCGACGAGGAGCTGACCTCCCGTCCCGAGCTGGTGAAGACCATGAGCGTGCGTCCGCCGGTGGGCCAGGGTCGCGTGCGGCTGCTGTCGATCGATGGCGTCGACCTGCAGGCCTGCGGCGGCACGCATGTCGCGCGCACCGCCGAGATCGGCCGCGTCGAGTGCATCAAGGTCGAGAACAAGGGCAAGATGAACCGCCGGTTCATCATCGCGCTGCCGTAAGAGAGGATCATATGCCGTACGCCCGTCCCGACGCCCTCGTCAGCACCGAGTGGCTGGCGGCCCATCTCGATGCGCCCGACATCCGCCTCGTCGACGGCTCGTTCTACCTGCCGGCGCAGAAGCGCGATCCCAAGGCCGAGTTTGCCAACCAGCACATCCCGGGCGCGGTGTTCTTCGACATCGACGAGATCGCCGACACCACCAGCGCGCTGCCGCACATGCTGCCCTCGTCGGAAAAATTCTCCGCGCGGGTGCGCAAGCTCGGGCTGGGTGACGGCAACAAGATCATCGTCTACGACACCACGCCGATGACCGGCGCCTGCCGCGTCTGGTGGATGTTCCGCGCGATGGGCCACAAGGACGTGGCGGTGCTCGACGGCGGCCTGCCGAAGTGGATGGCCGAGGGCCGGCCGGTCGTCGACGACCCGACACCGCCGCGCGAGCGCCACTTCACGGCGCGTCTGGACAACACCTTGGTGCGCTCGATTGACGACGTACGCGGCCTGCTCGACAGCAAGCGCGAGCAGGTGGTCGACGCTCGTGCTGCCAACCGCTTCCGCGGCGAGGTGCCGGAGCCGCGCGCTGGCCTGCGCAGCGGCCACATGCCGGGCGCCTTCAACCTGCCCTATAACGACCTGCTCGATTCTAAGAGCGGCACCATGCTGCCCGACGCGGCGCTGAAGGCGCGCATCGCGGCCTCGGGCATCGATCCGACGAAGAAAGTCACGGCGAGCTGCGGCTCGGGCGTCACCGCCTGCGTCGTCGGCCTCGCGCTCTATCTCACAGGCGCACCGGAAGCGGCGGTCTACGACGGCTCGTGGACCGAGTGGGGCGGACGCACCGACACGCCGATCGTCAAGGGAGCTTAGATTCTCGACGTCGTCCCTTCTGCCTTGACACCTTCGATCAACGCGTCGACCGTATAGGTTCTCATAGCAGAAGGAGGCAAAGAATGCGTTACTTCGCGTTGAGTATCGTTGCAGCGTCTCTTGCAACCATGGCTTCGCTGGCGTTGACTCCGGTCCAATCGCAAGCGCAGCCCGCAGCAGCACCAGCACCTTGTGGACCAGTCGCCTATTCGGCGGCTGATCAGAAGTACGTCGGCGTGCCCTGCTCGGCTCCGGCTCCGGCGGCCGATGCAAGCGGCAAGTCACCCTGTGGTCCGGTTGCCTATTCGGCGGCCGATCAGAAGTACACCGGCGTACCGTGTACGGCGCCGGCACAGAAAGCCGAGGCGGGCAAGCCGGCGCCCTGTGGAGCGGTCGCCTACTCCAACGCCGACCAAAGGTATGTCGGGGTACCCTGTCCGACCGCGAAGTAAGAAGTAAGGATGGCACGCCCATGCCGTCTTTGGTCCCACCCGCTCAACGGGTGGGACCTTTCTTTTGGGGGGCGCGGTAGGCCATGACAAAGCGCAATTCCGTCGTCGTCACCGGCGCTTCGACCGGCATCGGCTGGGGCTGCGTGAAGATCCTCACCGCAGCGGGTTTCCATGTCTTCGGCAGCGTGCGCAAGCCGGCCGACGCCGAGCGGCTCACCAGCGAGTTCGGCGCCAACGTCACGTCGCTGCTATTCGACGTCACCGATGAAGCCGCCGTGGCCGAAGCCGCGCGCAAGGTCGAGACGGCGCTGGGCAACGACACGCTGTTCGGGCTGGTGAACAATGCCGGCATTGCCGTGCCCGGCCCGCTGCTCTACCTGAAGATCGACGACTTCCGCCGCCAGCTGGCCATTAACCTCACCGGCCAGCTGATCGTCACCCAGGCCTTCGCGCCGCTGCTCGGCGCCGACCGGGCGCGCCAGGGCGCGCCGGGACGGATCGTCATGATCTCCTCGGTCGGCGGCAAGAATGCGCTACCGCTCTCGGGACCCTATGCTGCCTCGAAGTTCGGCCTCGAAGGTTTGTCGGAATCATTGCGCCGCGAGCTGATGCTGTTCGGCATCGACGTGGTGGTGGTGGCGCCCGGCGCTGTGGCGACCCCGATCTGGGACAAGGCCGAGGAATTCGACACCACGCCCTTCGAGACAACGCCCTATGCGGCACCCATCAAGGCGATGCGAAGCTTCATGATCTCGCTCGGCCGCAAAGGCCTGCCACCGGAAAAGATTGGCGAGGTCGTCAAGACAGCGCTGACGATCGCCAAGCCGAAGGTTCGCTACACGGTCGCGCCGAATTCGATGCAGCAGCTCATGACGTCCATCCTGCCCAAGCGCACCGTGGACAACCTGATCGCGCGCCGCCTGGGGCTCACGCGGCCCGCACAATAACGAGTCTCGGTGTGCGCACTGTGGCCGGACATCTATCGGTGGCCGCCGAAGGAACGGCTGTGCCATAGTCGAAATCATGACCGCGAAGAAAACTTATACCCGCCCCGACACTGTTTTGGCCGTCGCCGGCCGTGATCCCGACAACAATTTCGGCATCGTCAATCCGCCCGTCTATCACGCCTCGACGATCCTCTCCCCGACCATGGAGAAGTTCGAGAATCGCGTACCGTTCGAGGGCTTCGGCTACGGTCGCAACGGCACCCCGACGCAGAAGGCACTGGAAGACGCGGTCGCTGCAATCGAAGGCGCGTACCGCTCGATCGCCGTGCAGTCGGGCCTTGCCGCAGTCACCGGCGCGATCGTCGGCTTCCTGAAGACCGGCGACCACATGCTGCTGACCGACAACTGCTACGGTCCGGCGCGCCGCTTCGCCAACACCACGCTCAAGGGTTTCGGTGTCGAGACGACCTTCTTCGATCCGATGATCGGTGCCGGCATCGAGAAGCTGATCAAGCCCAACACCAAGGTCGTCTATCTCGAGGCGCCGGGCTCGCAGACCTTCGAGGTGCAGGACGTCGACACGATCGCGGCGATCGCCAGGAAGCACGGCGCGGCGGTGCTGATCGACAACACCTGGGCGACCCCGCTCTTCTTCAAGCCGTTCGATCATGGTTGCGATCTGTCGATCCACGCCGGCACCAAGTACATCGTCGGCCACTCCGACGCGATGATGGGCATCATCTCCTGTCGCGACCGCGCGATGTTCGAGGTCGCCAAGACTGCGTGCCAGAACTTCGGCTGCCACGCCGCGCCGGATGACAGCTACCTCGCGCTGCGCGGCCTGCGCACCATGGCCGTGCGCCTGCGCCATCACGAGAAGAGCGGCATCCACATCGCCCAGTGGCTGAAGACGCGGCCCGAGGTTGACAAGGTGCTGCATCCCGCCCTGCCCGACTGCCCCGGGCACGACAACTGGAAGAAGTTGTTCAAGGGCTCGTCCGGCCTGTTTTCCTTCACCCTGCGCGACGGCATCAGCAAGAAGGCAGTCGCTGCGATGCTCGACGGCATGGACATCTTCGG
>DASXQC010000343.1:0-2614 GCA_036493235.1 Reyranella sp. | reverse complement strand
CGTCGGCACCTGGAAGGTCGAGGACGGTGTGTCGATGTCGCAAAGCGCATCGACGGTGTCCTATGGCGGCACGTTCGCCGCCAAGGCCGCGACCTTCAACCTGAACGGCAAAACGCTGGTCCTGAACGGTCCGACCTCGTTCACCGGCACGACGATCGACAGCGGGCTGGTGCAGACCAAGGCGGCGACCACGGTGGCCGGCCTGACCTTGGGCGGGGCGGTGTCGTGGAACAATTATGCCACGGTCACGGAAACCGGGTCGGTCACCATCGGCGATGCCAGCGGCAGTGCGGCCACGATCACGAACCGCACCGGCGCCACCTACGACCTCGCGGGCGACGTCGGCATCACGCCGGAGATGGGCGGCGGCAGCTTCACCAACTCGGGAATGCTGGCAAAGACGATCGGGTCGGGGACCAGCGTGATCGGCCTCAGCATGAGCAACGCCGCCGGCACGGTGGAAGCCGACAGCGGGACCTTGGATGTCCAGAAAGCCATCAGCGGCTCGGGAGGCTCTCTGAACGTCAAAAACGGCGCTTCCCTGGAGTTGGACGGCTCGGTGAGCGCCGGCCAGCAGGTGAACTTCTCGGGCACCGGCAGCACGCTGGCGCTCACCAACGCGAGCGCCTTCAACGCACCGATCGCGGGCTTTGCGACCAGCGATTTCCTGGATCTCACCACCTTCGACCCGACGCAGACGACGGTGGCCTTCACCGAGAATGCCGCCAATACCCAGGGTACGCTGGTGGTGAAGGAAGGCGCCACGTGCATCAGCTTCACGCTGCTCGGCCAGTACGCCGCCGCCGGCTTCCAGACGGAACCCGACAGCGGCGCCGGCACCAACATCTTCTACACGCCGCCCGCCGGCTCGGATCCCCTGTTCACGACCCCGCATGGGTGAGCGGACCTGGCACAAGTAAAAGTTTGACCGACAGGCGGCCCTCTGCTTGGAGGGCTGCTCGAGTCGTTCAGGCAATCGCGTACGTCATCCAATCAGCGCAACGCCGCAGCGATGTTCCCGCCGTCGACCGTGATCACGGCGCCCGTCGTCTTGGCCGCCTTCGCCAGCGACACGAACGCCTGTGCCACGTCATCGGCGGTCACTTCGAGTCCGAGCAGATTGCCTCCCATGTAATCCGCCTCGCTCAGGCCGCGCGCCTTCGAGCGCTGGGCGATCATCGCGTCGGTGAGAAGGCCGGAGCGGATGCGATCGGCGTTGACGGCATTGGCGCGGATACCCTCGGCGCCATGGTCGAGCGCATACTGGCGCATCAGGGACAGCGTCGCCGCCTTGGGCAAGCCGTAGGGCCCGAAGTCGGGGCCGGGATTGACCGCCTGCTTGGAGGTGTTGAACAGCAGGCAGCCGCCCAAGCCCTGGGCGCGCATGATGCGCACGGCGCTTTGCGCCACCATCTGATGCGCCCAGAAATTGAGTTCGAAGCTCTCGCGCAGGACCGCCTCGTCGACCTCGCCGATCTTGCCCTGCCAGGCTGCGCCGGCGTTGGATACGACGATATCGACACCGCCATAGGTGGCGGCGATTTTGTCGAACGCGCAGCGCACCTGGACCGCGTCCCTGACATCGCACGCGATGGCAAAGCCTGTGACCCTCGACACCTCGCGATCCAGCACCACGACCTCGGCCCCTTCGCGGGCAAGCGCCTGCGCCGTGGCCGCGCCGATGCCCGAGGCCCCGCCGGTCACCAGCGCGACGCGCCGTGCCAACGGTTTCTCGCTCTCGCTGCCGAGCTTGGCCTGCTCGAGCGACCAGTACTCGATGTCGAAGATGTCGGGTTCGGGAATCGACCGGTAGGCGCCCAACCGCTCGGCGTCGGCAATCACCTCGACCGTGGTCTCGGCAAGGTCCGCCGCGATCTTGGCGTCCTTCGACGACTTGCCCAGGCCGAACAGGCCGAGCCCCGGCACCAGCACGACGCGCGGCATGGCATCGAGCTCTGTCTTGCGCGGCATCTGCCGGCGGTTATGGCGTTCGAAGTAGGCGTGATAGCGCGCGACGAAGTCATCGAGAGCGGTTTTGGCGCCGGCCTTGAAAGTGTCGAGCTTGCCCGCCTCCGGTGGCGGCACGACGAGCGGCACGCCCTTCGTGCGGATGGCGTGATCGGGCGTCACTGGCCCCTGTTGGCTGTACCGACCGATCTCCTTGCCACCGACGTAGGCCAGGATCCGCCGGTTGCGGCGGAACTCGAGCACGAAACGCTGCGTGGCCTCTCGGCCACCGTGCTGTGCCGGCAGCGAGATCAAGCCACGCAGGATCGGCGCCACCTCGGCTGCGGACGCAACGCGGTCGGGCAGGTCTGCTCCAGGAAAGATCTCGCGTGTCGCCTTGGCCAGCCGCTGCTCGGCCAAGGTCACCAGATCGATCATGCGTACGTAGGCTTCTTCGGCGGTCGCGCCCATGCTGAAGATGCCGTGTTTCAGCAGGATCAATCCTTCCACCTCGGGATGGGCGCGCGAGACTTCGCTCGCTTTCTTGGCCAACGCAAAGCCCGGCATGATGTAGGGCACGAGCGCGGCCCGCTTGCCGAACAGGTCGCGCGCCAGCGCCTCGCCGTCGGGTTGGTCGGTGAGCGCCAGCACTGCGTTGGAATGCGTG
>DASXQC010000342.1:0-18159 GCA_036493235.1 Reyranella sp. | reverse complement strand
CCACCAGAAGAAGCCGTTCGACGATCCGCGCGTGCGCAAGGCGCTGGCGCTGGCGATCGACCAGTGGCACGGCGCGCCGGCGCTGGCCAAGATCGCCAACGTCCGAACCGTGGGCGGCATCGTCTTCCCGGGCTCGCCGCTCGCCGCCACCAAGGAGGAGCTGCAGAAGATCGCCGGCTTCTGGCCCGACATCGAGAAGTCGCGGGCCGAGGCCAAGCGACTGCTCAAGGAGGCGGGCGCGGAAGGGTTGAAGTTCGAGCTGCTCAACCGCAACGTCGACCAGCCCTACAAGTTCGTCGGCACCTGGGTAATCGGCGAATGGAAGAAGATCGGCCTCAACGTCGAGCAGAAGGTCGTGCCGACCGGCCCGTGGTTCTCCAACATGCGCGCCGGCACGTTCGACGTCGCGATGGAAGCCAACTGCCAGAGCGTCGTGAACCCCGTACTCGATACCGGCAAATACCTGCCGCACAAGGTCTATCCGGAGAACTACGGCTACTACGACGACGACAAGTCGATCCAGCTCTACGAGGCGATGCAGCACGAGACCGATCCCAAGAAGCAACGCGAGGCGATGAGGGCCTACGAGACCTGGACGCTCGACAATCAGACGCACGAGATTGTGCTGCCCTACTGGTATCGCATCATCCTCGGCCGGTCTGAGGTGAAGGGCTTCAAGATCAGCCCGAGCCACTACCTGAACCAGGACCTGTCGAGCATCTGGCTCGACAAGTAACCGAAACGAGCGAGAGCGGCATGCATCGCTACATCATCACCCGTCTCCTGCTGGCGATCCCGACGCTGGCAGGAGCGGCGGCCCTGGTCTTCATCCTGATGCGCCTCGTGCCGGGCGACGTCTGTGTGATCCGCCTGGGCTCGGGCGGCGCACACGTCGACCAGCAGGCGCTGGCGCTGTGCCGCTCCCAGCTCGGGCTCGACCAGTCGATGCTCGTGCAGTTCCTGCTGTTCCTGAAGAACTACGCGACGCTCAACTTCGGCATCTCGATGTGGTCGGGCAATCCGGTGTGGCAGGAGATCCTGATCCGGCTGCCGGTGTCGCTCGAGGTGGCGATCCTGGCGACGGTGATCGCCATCCTGCTCGCCATCCCGCTCGGCACGATCTCGGCGCTCAAGGAGAACTCCGGACTCGACCACGTCGTGCGCGTGCTGGCGATCGCGGGGATCGCGACGCCGTCCTTCTGGCTCGGCATCATGTCGCTGATCCTGGTGTTGAACATAACCTCGCTCGTGACCGGCACGCCGTGGCTGCCGCCGATCGACTACGTGCCGCTGTGGCAGGATCCGATCCGCAACCTGTCGCTGGTGCTCCTGCCGGCGATCACGGTGGGCTACCGCTACTCGGCGGTGACCATGCGCCTCACGCGCTCGGCCATGCTCGAGGTCATGCGCGAGGATTACATCCGCACTGCGCGTGCCAAGGGCCTGCTGGAGCAGATCGTGGTCAACCGCCATGCGCTCAAGAACGCCCTGCTGCCAGTGGTGACCCTGATCGGCATCGAGTTCGCGTTCCTGATCGGCGGGTTGGTGATCACCGAGCAGGTCTTCAACCTGAACGGCGTCGGCCGTCTGCTGGTGCAGGCGGTCCAGAACCAGGACAACGTGCTGGCCCAGGCGCTGGTCATGCTGATCGTCCTGGTGTTCGTGGTCACCAACCTCGTGGTCGACGTGCTCTACGCCTGGCTCGACCCGCGCATCCGCTATTCGTGAGTGTCCGATGGCCGTCATAACGCCCACTACCGCTCCCGCGGACGACACCGAAGCGCTGTTGCGCCAGCACACGTTCCTCGCGCGCGCGCTCAACTTCGCCCGGCGCAAGCCGCTCGGAACGATTGGCCTGATCATCGTCGTGGTGTTCGCGCTGGCCGGAATCTTCGCCGACTGGATCGCCCCGTTCGATCCGGAGGAGAACGACTTCGCCTCGATGATGTTCGCGCCGAGCTTCACCCACTGGCTGGGGACCGACCAGTTCGGCCGCGACATCTTCTCCCGGCTGGTGTTCGGCGCGCGCACTGCGATGATCGTCGGATTCGGCGCGGCGGTCGGCGGCGGCCTGATCGGCATGGTGCTGGGCGTGACCTCGGCCTATTTCGGCGGCTGGTTCGACCTCGTCCTGCAGCGCATCTTCGACATCCTGATGGCCTTCCCGCTGATCATCCTGGCGCTGGCCGTGGTGTCGGTGTTCGGCACCGGCGTGTTCAACGTCGTGATCGCGATCACGATTCCCCTGGTGCCTCGATGTGGCCGCGTCGTGCGCGCGAGCGCCTTGGCGGTACGCTATGTCCCCTATGTCGATGCGGCGCGGGCGCTCGGATTCGGCCACGCGCGGATCGTGCTCTGCCACATGGTGCCCAACGTGTTGGCGCCGTTCCTGATCCTGCTGTCGGCCTTCGTCGGCCAGGCGATCCTGGCCGAGGCGTCGCTGAGTTACCTCGGCCTCGGCGTGCAGGAGCCGGTCGCCGCCTGGGGACTGATGTTGCAGGGCAGCGCCGAGGACTACGCTACGACCGCACCCTGGATCGCGATCTTCCCGGGTCTCGCCATCGTCCTCACCGTGCTCGGCGCCAGCTTGTTCGGCGACGCCCTGCGCGATGCGATCGATCCGAAGCTGCGGGATCGGTAGTTCTTATTCCTCTCCCGTCATACGGGGGAGGTGGCCGAAGGCCGGAGGGCGAGAGCCTCAGTCGAGGCGCCTGTCGGTCGCTTTCCCCCCTCATCATCCTCCCCCGTATGACGGGGGAGGATGATGAGGCCGCGGCTACAGCCAGGGCATTTCCTGCTTCTGCCTGTCCTCGAAGCGCTTGATGTCGGCGTCGTAGCCGAGCGTGATCTTCACCTCGTCGGCGCCCGTCAGCAGCATCTCCTTGCGGAAGGAATCGACGTCGAAGCTGTCGGTCTGGCCGTCCGGCCCCGTCACGGTCTGCTTGGCAAGGTCAATGGCGATCTCCGCGCCCGGCAGCTCGTGCAGGATCACGCGGATGCGCGCCACGCGATCGGCCGGCAGGCGGATCGGCAGGCAGCCGTTCTGGAAGCAGTTGTTGAAGAAGATGTCGCCGAAACTGGGCGCGATGAACGAGCGGAAACCGTGATCGACCATCACCGTCACGGCGTTCTCGCGCGAGGAGCCGCAGGCGAAGTTGAAGTTGGCGACGATGATCTTCGCGCCCTCGTAGGCCGGGTTGTTGAGGGTCACGCCCTCGCGCGGCCGGCCGTTGGGGTCGAGCCGCATATCGTGGAAGAATCCGTCGATCTGCGCCGGCCGCAGCTTGCCGAGGAAGCGGGCCGGAATGATCTGGTCGGTGTCGATGTTCGCCTGATCGAGCGGCACGGCGACGGCCTTGAGCGTGGTGAAAGCGTCCATGTCTGTTCTCCCTAGCCCACCAGCTTGCGCACGTCGGTGAAGTGGCCGGTGACGGCGGCAGCTGCGGCCATCGCCGGGCTCACGAGGTGCGTGCGTACGCCGACGCCCTGGCGGCCGACGAAGTTGCGGTTGGAGGTCGAGGCGATGCGCTGGCCGAGCACGCCGGTGTCGCCGTTGACGCCGATGCACATCGAGCAGCCGGGCTCGCGCCAGTCGAAGCCGGCCTCGCGGAAGATCTTGTCGAGCCCCTCGGCCTCGGCTTGCTCCTTGACGAGGCCCGAGCCGGCCACGACCCACGCCGGGATCTTGGCCTTGCGGCCCTTGGCGACCGCTGCCGCGGCGCGCAGGTCCTCGATGCGGCTGTTAGTGCAGGAGCCGATGAAGACCTTATCGACGGCGATGCCGTCCATCGGCGTGCCCGGCTTGAGGTCCATGTACTCCAGCGCCCGCTTCATGTTCTCCTGCTTGCCCGGGTTGGGGGCCGAGGCGGGATCGGGCACGCGGCCGTTGATCGACAGCACGTCCTCAGGGCTGGTGCCCCAGGTCACCATCGGCGCGATCTCTGCGGCATTGAGCGTCACTTCCGTATCGAACGTGGCGCCGTCGTCGGTCGGCACGGTCTTCCAGAAGGCCATCGCCTTGTCCCAATTCTCGCCCTTGGGCGCGAACGGCTTGCCCTTCAGATAATTGAAGGTGATTTCGTCGGGCGCGACCATGCCAGCGCGGCCACCGGCCTCGATCGACATGTTGCAGAGCGTGAGGCGGCCTTCCATCGACAGGCCACGGATCGCGCTACCGGCATATTCCATCACGTGGCCGACTGCGCCAGCGGCGCCGATCTTACCGATGATGGCGAGGATGATGTCCTTGCCGGTGATGTGCGGATGGAGCGTACCGTCGACCGTGATGCGCATCGACCTGGGCTTGCGCTGCCACAGGCACTGCGTCGCCATCACGTGCGTCACTTCCGACGAGCCGATGCCGAACGCGAGCGCGCCCAATGCGCCGTGTGTCGAGGTATGCGAGTCGCCGCACACCAGGGTGGTGCCGGGCTGGCTGAGGCCCTGCTCGGGACCGACGACATGGATGATGCCCTGGCGGACGTCGCCCAGATCGAACAGCGTGACGCCGGCCTCGTTGCAGTTCTTGGTGATGTCGTTCAGCAGCCGACGATGGTCGGGATCGGGCACGTCCTTCGAGCGGTGGTCGGTCTTGACGTAGTGGTCGGGCGTCGCCGCCGCGCGATCGGCCCGGCGCAGGCCCATGCCACGCGCCTTGAGGCGGGTATAGGCCGGCGAGGAGCCGTCATGCATCAGGTGACGGTCGACATAGAGCAGTGTGTAGCCATCCGGCCGGTCCACCACGACGTGGCGCTGCCAGATTTTCTCGAACATGGTCCGCGGGGCGGTCATCGCAATAATCCTCTCTACTCGGCGGCGGCTTTGAGCTCGTCGCGGAAGGCGGTTCGGCGGGCATCCCAATCGGCCGCGCCGAAGCGCGCAAACGTCTTGGCCGGCGAGGACTCTACCAGCGGCGGCGGGAACTTGCCGAATCGCTTTACCTCGGCCAGCGTCTGGTCGCAGATCGCGATGATGTTACCCAGCAGCAGGCCAGGCAGGATCGAGATCGCGTAACCCATGCGCTCCGCATCGGCGAGCGGAATTTCCGGTGTCTTGCCGCCGCGCACCATGTTCAAGAGGCACGGGCCCTTGACCAGCTTCGGCACCTGCTCGACCTCGCTCAAGGTCTGCGGCGCCTCGACGAACACGGCATCGGCGCCATTGGCCAGCGCCAGGTTGGCGCGGACGATCGCCTCGTCGAAGCCGGCAACGGCGCGGCTATCGGTGCGGGCGATGATGGTGAAGTCGGGCGTGCGCTTGGCGGCCGCGGCGGCGCGGATCTTGGCGATATAGTCCTCGCGGCTCACCAGTTCCTTGTTCTCGAGATGCCCGCACTTCTTGGGGAACACCTGGTCCTCGACATGGATGGCGGCGATGCCGGCGCGCTCGAACTCCTGCACGGTGCGGAACATGTTGAGCTCATTGCCGTAGCCGGTATCGCTGTCGCTGATCAGCGGCACCTGGATCGAGTTGGCGATGCGTGAGGCGTTCGCCACCATCTCGGTCATGGTGATCAGGCCGTAGTCGGGATAGCCCAGGGTCGCCGAGGTGCCGGCACCGGTCATGTAGACCGCCTCGAAACCTGCCTGCTCGATCAGCTTGCCGGTGATGCAGTCGATGGCGCCCGGCGCCACGATCATCTTGCCACTCTTCAGCATTGCTTTGAACTTGGCCGCCTGGCTCATGACTTCCTCCTCGACTTCGGTGAAACGGAAACGAACTGCTCGGCGCCCAATTCGAAGCGCAGGCTCAAGCGTTCGGGTGGTGCGAGCATCTCGACGTATTCGACGGCGCGGCCCTTCTGGTCGACCATCATGGTGCGCAGGTCGATCAGCGCGGCGCCGACCTTGATCTCGAGCCGCTGTGCCACGACCGGGTCGGCCAGCGTCGCCGACACGATCTGCTCGCCGGCCGAGATGTGGGCGCCGGCGCGGGTGAGCAGCTTGAACATCGGGATGCGGTCGAGCTCGGCCTTGCTGAAGGTGCTGCCCAGCGTCTCGGGGACGTAGCTGGTGAGGTGCATCACCGGCTGGCCCTCCTGGCTACGGATGCGCACAGCGCGCTGTACGGGCTTCTCGCCCGCCCACAGTCGCTCTTGCAGGAAAGTGGGCGCGGCGACGTAGCCGAACTCGATCACCTTGGCGACCGTCTGGGCGCCGTAGGCGGCGATGTTGGAGATCACCGACGCCATCGGCATCTTGAGCGGCTTGCCCAATGGCTTGACGATCGTGCGGCGGCCGGCGCCGCGCTCGATCAGGCCGGCATTCTGCAGGCTCGCCATGGCGCGGCGCACGGTGATGCGCGAGACGCTGAACAGCTTGCCGAGCTGCTCCTCGGTCGGCAGAAGCTCGCCCGCAGCATAGCGGCCAGTCGAGATCCCGTCGGCCATCACCAGGTAGATCTGGTGATGCAGCGGCGCGCCGAGATCGCGGTCGACGATGGTCATGCCGTCGATCCCCGACGGAGCCGCCGGTCGATCGCCAGCAGGATCGAGTTGGTGATCACGGCGAACAGCGAGATCAGCACGGCGATGGCGAGGATCGTCTGCACGTCGTTGAGGTCGATCGCCGTCATCAGCAGGAAGCCGAGGCCGCGCTGCGAGGCGAACAGCTCGCCCAGCATGGTGCCGAGCAAGGTCAGCGAGAAGCCGATGCGCAGGCCGCTGAAGATCTCCGGCAGGGTCGCCGGGATCAGGATGTACCAGGCCATCTGCATCGGCGTGAGCCGCATCGAACGGCCGGCGCGCAGGTAGGTGCGGTTGACGTTGCGCACCGCGCTCATGGTGAACAGCACGACCGGGATGATGCCGTGCAACGCGCCGAACGCGACCTTGGCCGACATACCGAGCCCGAACAGCAGCAGGATCACCGGATAGAGCGTGATCTTGGGCAGCGAATAGAGCCCGACCAGGATCGGTTCGGCGACCTCGCCCGAGAGCTTGTGGCCGCCCAGCAGCACCCCGATGCCGACGCCGCCGATCCAGGCGATTGCCAGCGCCTGCAGGAAGGCGAGGCCGGTCTCGGTGACGTGCGGCACGAAGCGCTTCTGGCCGATCATCTCCCAGAGATGCTGGAGCGTCGGCAGCGGTGCGGTCAGCGCGGTGTCGCCGGCCCATTGGTGCAGGAGCTGCCACGCCACCAACAGGGTGAGGGTGAGCAGCAGCGGGCCGCGCAAGGATCGGACGGCGGTCACAGGCCGCGCTGCCGTGCCAGGTGCCGCTCGTAGGCGAACACCAGCAGGTTGAAGACGATGGCGATGCAAAGCACGAACAGGATCAGCCCGTACATCGTCGGATTGTCGAAGTTGTCGTAGGCGAAGGCGATCTGATGGCCGAGCCCGCTGGTCGACAGGATGAACTCGCCGGCGATCACGCCGATGAAGGAATAGGTGACGGCGAGCTTCAGCCCGGAGAACAGGTGCGGCGCGGCGGCCGGCAAGCGGATGTGCCAGATCTCGGCCGGCAGGGAGAGGCGCTGCATGCGCGCGGTCTTGATCAGCACGCGCGGGATGCGGTCGAGGCCGGTCAGGGTCGCCATCGTCATCGCCACCATGGCGAACAGGGTCGCCAGCACGATCAGCGGCAGGGCGCCGAGGCCGAAGATCACGATCAGCAAGGGATAGAAGGCGAAGTGCGGCAGCGAGTAATAGGCGGCGAGGAACGGATCGACCGTGCGGCGCAGCGGCGGCAGCCAGTAGAGCACGCAGCTCAGGCAGAACCCGCCGACGATCGACAGGCCCATGGCGATGGCGACCGACGACAAGGTTTGGCGGATGTCGTCGTTCATCTCGCCCGAAGCCAGCAGCTTCACCATCGCCTCGACCATCTGGGACGGCGCGATGACCAGCTTGGGCGAGATCGCACCGCTCCGGCAAAGCGCCTCGACCGTGCCGAAGAAAACGACCAGCACGACCAAGCGAATCCAGCCGGCTTTACTCACGATTCCTCCCCGCGCTGCGCGCCGGGAGGAAGGCTGAAGGCGATCGTCCTGCTCATTGCGCCGCCACGGCGCCCTGGCCGAGCGCCAGCATCGATTCGGTGCGCAGCAGTGACCACAGGCGCGAGGTGACGGCGCCGAAGTCGGGCCGCTCGGCGAGCCGAGAGTCACGGTCGCGCGGCCAGCCGGTCTCGACCACGTCGATGAACCGGCCGGGCCGGGCCGACATCACCCCGATGCGGTCGGAGAGGAGGTTCGCCTCGTCGAGCGCATGGGTGATCAGCATCACCGTGGCCGAGGTCTCGCGCCACAGCCGCAGCAGCTCGTCGCCCATCAGCAGGCGCGTCTGCTGATCGAGCGCGCCGAACGGCTCGTCGAGCAGGATCAGGCGCGGCTGCAGCACCAGCGTGCGGGCGATGCATACGCGCTGGCGCATGCCGCCCGAAAGCTGGCTGGGATAGGCGCGGCGGAAATCGCGCAGGCCCATGAAGCTGGTTGCGAAGTCGACGCGCCGCTTGATCTCGGCGGCATCGGTGCCGAGACGACGCAAGCCGAAGGCCACGTTGTCCTCGACGGTCAGCCAGGGAAACGAGGCGTCCTCCTGGAAGACGACGCCGACTCCGTCCGGCACGACTCCAGCGACAGGCTTGCCCTCGAACTCGATCGTGCCCTGGCTGGGCGCAGTCAGCCCGGCCAGCACGTCGAGCAGGGTGGACTTGCCGCAACCCGAGGGTCCGACAACCGAGAAGAACTCACCGGCCCGCAGCTCCATCGACAGCGGCCCGAGCGCATGGACCGCTGCGTGGCCCGCCCGCGGCGGGTAGATGCGCGAGACGTCGGTGAGACGGGCGACGACGGTCATGATGCCAGCTGGGGCGTCGTCACTGCGTCTTGGACTGCAGATCCTTCGGGATGAAGCGGTCGTCGATGACCGACTTCAGGTCGACGGTGCTCTCGATCGCGCCGGTCTCGACCAGCGCCTGCTGCGTGACCTCCATCATCTTCATCTTGAGCTCGCCCTGGTTGAACCAGGTCGGGGTCTGCTTGAGCGTGCCGGCCAGCGACGACGCGGCGATGTCGGGCGGCAGGTTGTAGGCGTTGGCGAGGCTGGCATCGGCCGCTTTCTGATCGGCGTAGATCAGGTCGACGCCCTTGCGGCGGGCGGCCAGCACGGCGGCGAGCTTGTCGCCCTTCTTGGCGATCACGTCGTTGGTGGCGATGCCGACTGTCTGGGTGTAGGGCGGCAGCTTGGCGTCGAGCCAGTCCAGCACCTTGTACTTCGAACCAGCCTTCATCTTCTGCGAATAGATCGGCTCGGGGATGATGGCGATGTCGGCCTTGTTGTGCTCGAGCGCGGTCAAGCCGGCGCCGAAGTCGCCGATCGCCACCATCTGCACGTCGGACGGCTTGAGGCCATGCGACTTCAGGATGGCGAGGATCACGCTCTCGCTGACCGACTTCGGCCGGCTGTAGACGAAGCGCTTGCCCTTGAGATCGGCGGGCGAATCGATCTTGGCGTCCGGTCGCGTCACCCAGTAGCCGCTCGGGCCGTCGGTGCCGCCGCTCAGGATCTTGAGGGGGAAGCCTTCCTTGATGGCACTGAGCGCGGCCGGGAAGGCGACCTCGGCGAACAGCGTGTCGCCGGCCATCATGTTGCGCACCGACGTGCCGCCGCCCTTGGAGGTCAGGATGCTCGAGACGTCGACGCCGGCCTGCTTGAAGAAGCCCTTGTCGAGTGCCACGGCATACGGCGTGCCGTAGAGCAACGAGGCGTAGTGGGTGACGACGATGTCCTCGGCGCGGGCAGCGCCCGTGAGGCCAAGGCTGAGGGCAAGCGCAGCCGCAATCGCGCGAAATTTGATCAAAATGGATGTCCTCCGGCCGGCTGGTCTTCGGACCAGCTCTCCTATTGTCATGACATTAGGACAATGGGTGGCCGGAGGAGTCAACGAGACCGCTTCGCTAGGCGGCTGCCTTCACGCTCACAGGATGGATCGAGCGGAACGAGATCGCGAAGCGGTTCCAGGCATTGATCGCCGCGATCAGCAGCGTGAGCTTCACCAGTTCTTCATCGGAGAACTGCGCCTTGGCCTGTTCGTAGACCGCATCGGGCACGCGCGTCTGGCTGACCAAGGTCACCGCCTCGGTCCAGGCCAGCGCCGCACGCTCGCGATCGGAGAAGAGCGGCGATTCGCGCCACGCATCGAGCAGGTAGATGCGCTGCTCGCTTTCGCCCTTGGCTCGCGCGTCGCGCGTGTGCATGTGCAGGCAGAAGGCGCAGCCGTTGATCTGCGAGGCGCGGATCTTGACCAGCTCGACCAGTGCCGGCTCGAGCCCGCTCTGCTGCACTTCTGTCTCGAGAGCCATCATGGCCTTCATGGCGCCAGGCGCGGCCTGGTAGGGATTGAGACGCGGTTTCATCATTGCCTCCTTCGGTTAATGCGCGCCGCCCGCCGAGAGACGGGCCGGCTTCTTGAGCAGAAGAGCGGAGACCAGGGCCACGACCAGCGCGGCGCCCAGCAGATAGAAGGTGTCGCCGAAGGCCATGGTGAAGGCCTGCTGGTGAACCCGGGCGCCGACAGCCACGACCGCCTTGTGCCAGGCGAGCGCCGGATCGGTGACACCATGTGCCAGGAAGTAGTGCACGAGCTTGTCGAGGCGGGTGCGCGTGGCCTCGTCGAACACGGAGACCGACTGGCCGAGCACGTTGGAGTGGAACTGCTCGCGCTTGGTCAGGAAGGTCTGCAACAGGGCAATGCCGATCGCGCCGCCGAGGTTGCGCATGACGTTGAGCAACGCCGAGGCCGACCCGGTATTCTCGGCCTCGGTGCCGGCCGAGGCCAGTGCCGTCAGCGGCGTCAGGACCAGCGCCTGGCCGATCGCGCGCACGATGTTGGGCAGCAGCAGCTGATCGGCGGCGATGTCGGTGCTGAGGGCCACGTTCATGAAGTTGGACAGGGCGAACAAGCCGAAGCCCAGCGCCACGAGATAGCGTGCGTCGAAGCGCTTCATCAGGCGCGGCACCAGCGGGATCAGCAGCAGCTGCGGCAGGCCAGTCCAGGCCAGCACCATGCCGATCTGCTCGGCGTTGTAGCCCTGCACCTGCGCGAGATAGACCGGCAGGATGAAGACCGAGCCGTAGAGCGCGACGCCCAGCAGGAACATTGCCAGCACGCCGAAGCCGAAGTTGCGGCGCAGCAGCAGGCGCAGGTTCAGCAGCGGATGGGCCGTGCGCAGCTCGATCCATATGAAAGCGGGCAGCGCGATGGAAGCGATCACCAGCAGCCGGACGATGAACGGCGAGCCCAGCCAGTCGTCCTTGTTGCCTTCCTCGAGCGCGGTCTGCAGCGCGCCGAGCCCGATCGACATGGTGGCAATACCCCACCAGTCGCCCTGGCGCAGCAGGCCAAGCTGCATCGGCTGGCGCTCGAGCGAGAACCACAGCAAGGCCAGCATCGGCAGGCCGGGCACGATGTTGAGGTAGAAGATGTACTGCCAGCCCCAGTTCTCGGTGAAATAGCCGCCGATGGTCGGGCCGATCGCCGGCGCGAAGGTCGCGGCGACGGCGAACATGGCGAGCCCGATCGGCTGCTTGGGCTGCGGCAGCAGCGTGATGATCAGAGTGAAGGCGAGCGGGATCAGCGCGCCGCCGGCAAAGCCCTGCAGCGCCCGCAGGGCGATCATCTGCTCGAGGTTCTGCGCGAACGCACAGGCCGCCGAGAACAGCAGGAAGAACACGGCGCTGGCGATCAGGTAGATCCGGGTCGAGAAGATTTTCGCAAACCAGGCGGTCAGCGGAATGACGATGATCTCGGCCACCAGGTAGGAGGTCGAGATCCAGCCGCCGTCGTCGATACCGGCGCCGATCGCGCCCTGGATGTCGGCCAGCGACGCGTTGACGATCTGGATGTTCAGGATCGCCATGAACGCGCCGAGCGTCGAGGCGACGATGGCGATCCAGGTTTTGGCAGAGACGGTGGCGGACATCGCGGGCTCCTCGGAGTCTCCTGCCCGGGAAAGAATCAGTTCACGCGGGTATCGATGGTGGGCTCGGCGGACATTCCGGGCCGTAGCAGGCCGGTCAGCCCCTTCTCGTCGAAGGCGATCTTCACCGGCACGCGCTGGACGATCTTGGTGAAGTTGCCGGTCGCGTTGTCGGGCGGCAGCAGCGCGAACTCGAGGCCGCTCGCGGGCGACAGGCTGTCGACATGGCCGTGCAGCACCTTGCCCGGGAAGGTGTCGATCTCGATCGTCACCTTCTGGCCCGGCCGCACGTCGGAGAGCTGCGTCTCCTTGTAGTTGGCGACCAGGTAGACCGCGTTCAGCGGTACCACCGCCATCAGCGCCGTGCCGGCCTGCACATACTGGCCGACGCGCAGCGAGCGGGCGCCGACCGTGCCGTCGACGGGCGCGGCGACCGACGTGTAGGAGAGGTTGAGCTCGGCCTGGTGCTGGACGGCGAGCGCATGATCGCGCTGCGCCTCGGCCTTGCCGCGCTCCGACGTCAGCACGTCGACCTTGCGCTCGGCGACCACCAACCCGGCGCGTGACTTCGCCAACGCCGCGGTCTTCTCGCGCAGCGTCGTCTCGGCAAGCTGGGCGCGCTGCACCGTGCCGTAGCCGGTCTTCACCAGGTTGTCGTAGCGGGTGTTGTCGGCCGTGGCGTAGGTGAGCGCGGCTTCGCTGGAAGCGATGTCCGCCTTGTCCTGGTCGATCGCCGACTGCTGCTGGGCGATCTGAGCATCGAGGTTGCGGATCGCAGCGCTGGCGGTCTCGACGTCGGCGCGCGCCTGGTCGAGCGCAACCTTGAAATCGCGGTCATCGATGCGCGCCAGGATCTGGCCGGCCTTCACGGCCTCGTTGTCGCCGACCAGCACCTCGGTGACGTAGCCCGAGATCCTGGGCGCCACGGTCGTGTAGTCGGCCTGGACGTAGGCGTTGTCGGTCGAGACCCGGAAGCGGCCGACCTTCCAGTAGTCGTAGCCGCGGTCGCCCGCGACGCCGAGCGCCACCACGAGAGCGAGCCCGAGCGCGGTGCGCTTCAAGGCCGCCTTGGACGGCAGGCGCGGCTTGGTCTGGCGGGTCGCGGCGGCCAGGGCGGTGAAGGAAAGAAGGGTCGACATCGTCATCTCCCGTTCGGTGGAGAGAAGATGCGTCGTCCCGGTTAGAATGATAATATTGAATATATTGGACAGATTATCCCTTTAAGGTGGATAATGGACCGCTTCACCAGTCTGACCGTCTTCACCCAAGTGGCTGAAGCGGAAAGCTTTTCTGCCGCCGCACGGCGCCTGAACATGTCGACCACCATGGTCAGCAACCACGTCCAGGCGCTGGAGGAGCGGCTGGGCGCGCGGCTGTTGAATCGCACCACTCGCCGGGTCGGCCTGACCGAGGTCGGCCGTGCCTACTACGAGCGTTGCACGCGGATCCTCGAGGAGCTGGATGAGGCGGACCAGGCGGCGGGCCTGCTGCAGACCACGGTGCGCGGCACGCTGCGCCTGTTCGTCGGCACCCACATCGTGCCCTTCGTCACGCCGGTGGTCGTCGAGTTCCTACGCCGTCATCCCGAGGCGTCGATCCACCTCGACAGCGGCGAACGCAACATCGACATGATCGAGGAAGGGTTGGACCTCGCCATCCGCGCCGTGCAGCCGATGGACTCCAGCCTGATCGTGCGCAAGCTCGCCGAGTGGCATCACATCCTGATCTGCACGCCGTCCTACATCACCAAGCACGGCGCGCCGCCGCGGCTCGATGATCTGCGGCACCACAACTGCATCCGCTTCTCGCTCTACCCGTTCGGTGACGAATGGCAGTTCATCGGTCCCGACGAATCGCAGATGTCGGTGAAGGTGTCGGGCAACCTGGTGACCAACAACGCGCCGACCCTGCGCGCCGTGGCGCTCGACGGGCAGGGCATCGTGCTGGCGCCGACTTTCATCGCCCTGCCCGATCTCGCGGCCAAGCTGGTGGTGCCATTGCTGCCAGACCATCGGCCGATCACCTTTGCGATCAACGCGAGCTACCCGACGCGCCACCACCTTTCGACCAAGGTCCGCGCTTTCCTCGACCTGGCGGTGGAGCATCTCGCTCGCCACCGCGCCGAGCTCAATCCGGACTAAGTTTCTTTCGCTGGGGGCGCGCCACTCCAGTGGCGCGATCATGCGCGTTCGATCCACCGACATGACGCGTCACTGGAGTGACGCGCCCCCAGCGCAAGAGACTAGCGGCAGATCACCGGGATCAGTGAGGCGGCGTAGCTGCGCAGCTCGGCGGGCTTGGTGCCAAGCCGGGCGCGGATCGCGAGTGTGTGCAGCGCCGTGCCGGCAAGTCGCGCGCGGGCCGCGGGGGAGGGCTCGCCCGCCAGCTCGCCCTCGGTGACCGCTTTCGCGAAGGCGCGTTCGAACGCATCCTCGGTCGCCTGCAACAGCGCGGCGGCGGCCGCGGCGATCTTGGGGTGTGTCGGCGCCTCGACTGCGGCGGTGCCGACGATCATGCAGCCGCGCGGATAGGGCGGCGCCGTATAGAGATCGATCGCGCCCTTGAAGACCTGCCCCAGCCGCTTGTCGATCGGCCCCTTGCCGGCAAAGACCGCATCGATGCCGGCGACGCCGTTCTCGCCGTAATGGCGCAGCGTGTGGATGTAGAGCTGCTCCTTGTCGCCGAACGCCGCGTAGAGGCTCGGCCGGTTGAGGCCCGCCGCCTCGGCGAGCTCGTCGAGCGAGGCACCGGCGAAGCCCTTCTCGATGAACACGTCGCGCACGCGCTGCAGCACCGCATCCGGCTCGAAACCGCGGGGTCGCCCGCGCGGCCGCCTGATTACCTCTTCGGTCATTTTTGTACTACTTCGCATAATAATCCTTGACGATCGTATCCTAGCGTATTTCTGTACCGCATCGCATAAAATGATGGAGATCGCGATGGAACTGTTCGCTTCACCGATGGCCTGCTCGCTGGCGTCGCATATCACCGCGCTCGAGGCCGGCCTGCCGGTCAAGGTGCGCTTCGTGAAGGACAAGAAGACCGACGATGGCGGCGACTATTACGACGTCTCGACCCACGGCTACGTGCCAGCCCTGCGGCTCGACGACGGCCGTATCCTGAACGAGAACGCCTCGGTGCTGCAGTACCTGGCCGATGCCAGGCCCGAGGCCGGACTGGCGCCGGCCTGGGGCGGCTTCGAGCGCTACCAGCTGATCGACACGCTGAACTACCTCGGCACCGAGGTGCACAAGCGCATCTTCTACCAGGTCTTCTCGCCGACGCCGGAGCCCGCCAAGCAGGCGGCGAAGGCGCTGATCGAGCCGACCCTCGACCATCTCGCCAAGCGCCTCAGCGGCCGCGATACGCTGGTCGGCGACCGCTTCACGGTGGCCGACGCCTATCTGGTGACCATGCTGAACTGGTTCGCCTTCGTCGGCACCGACCTCGCCAAGTGGCCGGCCCTGCAGGCCTACCACCAGAAGCACCTCCAGCGGCCGTCGGTCGCCCAGGCGATGGGCGTCGAGCTGGAGGAGCGCAAGCGCCGTCTTGCGGCCTAGCCCCGCCTCACGGGACGCGGTACATGTCCTTCGCGGAGGACATGTACATGCGTCTCATTTGCATCTTGGCGGCGACGCTTCTCTGGGCCACCAGCGCCTCGGCCCATCACCTGTGGCTCGAGCCGGACGGGCAGGGCGCAAAGCTCTTTTTCGGCGAATTCGACGAGAACCTGCGCGAGGCCTCGCCCGGCCTGCTCGACCGGTTCAAGCCGTTGCCCGAGGCGAAGGTCGTCGGCGCATCGACCCAGCCGCTCAAGGTCGAGAAGACGCCGAACGCCTTCGCGGTGAGCGGCACGGTCGGATCGGGCGGCAGCATCGTCGCCGAGCAGAGCATGGTCAGCGAGCGCAAGCAGGGCGACAAGCCGATCCGCACCCTCGGCACGCTCGCGGCGCGTTGGGTGCCCGACTTCGCCGAGCGCGCGCCTGTCCTGACGCTCGACGTCGTGCCGGCCGGCAAGCCCGGTGCTTTCAAGGTGGTCTATGACGGCAAGCCGCTGGCCAAGGCCAAGCTCGAGCTGAAGGTTGAATCGGGCTGGCAGCGCGAGCTGAAGACCGACGAGCAGGGCGCCTTCACCGCCGACCTGCCGTGGCGCGGCACCTACGTGATCGAGATCGAGCATGTCGACGCCAAGGCCGGCGGCGAGGGCGCCGGCGCCTACGACCGCAAGCGCTTCGTGACGTCGCTGTCGTTCAAGGTTGCGCAGGGGATGGAGGGTCCACCCGCCCCGGCGCTCGTGGTCCCGAAACGCGCGATGACGGAGTGATCTTTTGCCGGGGGCGCGCCACTCCGGTGGCGCGTCAGGATCGCGCCACTCCAGTGGCGCGCCCCCGGCGAAAGAATGCTAACCCGCCTTCTTTGCCAAATTCTTGTTCAGCACGTTGAACCGGTCCTTCGGGTTCTTCTCCCGTGCCGCGGCGCCGTAGGTGCCGAGCTCGATGCGGTGCGGGATGGTCAGCATGTAGTTCTTGAACGCGCCTTCCATCGCCTCGCGCCAGCCTTGCGCGTTCTGCATCTCGTTGACCGAGGCTTTGGCGAACTTGAGCGCGAACGGATCGCGCTCGGCGATCCGCTGCGCGAGCTTCATCGTCTCTTCTTCGAGGCTCGCACGCGGCACGACGCGGTTCACCAGGCCGAGTTTCTCGGCTTCGGCGGCGGAGATGAACTCGCCGGTGAAGAGATATTCCTTGGCCTTGCGGGGGCCGAGATCCCACGGCATCGAGAAGTACTGCACGTGCGCGCCGCCCCATTTCACGGCGCGATCGGCGAACAGCGCATCGTCGGACGCGACGATCAGGTCGCAGGCCGAGGCAATCATCATGCCGCCCATGATGCAGTAGCCCTGGACCTGGGCGATGGTCGGCTTGGGCAGGTCGCGCCAGCGCATGGTGTTCTCGAAGAAGCGCTCCCACAGCCGGCGATACTCGCCCCGGAAGCCGGGCTCGAGCGCCGTCTTCTTCTGGTCTTCCATCTCCTGCGGGCTGCCGAGATCGTGGCCTGCCGAGAAGTGCTTGCCCGCACCGGCGAGGATGATCACCCGAACGTCGGGGTCGTCGACCGCCCTGTTGAACGCATCGTCGAGCTCTTCGAGCAGGATGCGCGACTGCGCGTTCAGCACCTCCGGCCGGTTGGTGGTGATCTTGTGCACCGGCCCCGTGCGCTCGGTCAGCAACGTTGAGTAGCTCTTCATGACAGGCCCCTGCCCATGAGATCGACGAAGTTGTCGCAATAGAAGCGCTGCTTCTGCGCTGCGCTCACGCCCGCGGTATCCATCGACACCTCGAAGCGCTTGATCGGATGGCGCCCCCCCTCGACATGCGGGTAGTCGGACGAGAACAGGCACACCTCGTCGCCCGAGTTGGCGACGATCCAGCCCGTGTCCTCGTGCGGGTAGGGCGTGACGCGCACCTGGCGCTTCACGAACTCGCTGGGCTTGAGCGACATCTTCTGCAGCCGCTCCTCGTTCTTGTAGAAGGCGTTGTGCGCGCTATCCATGTTGCGCATCCAGCCCGGCACCCATGACGCGCCCTGCTCGATGCAGCCGAACTTCAGTCTCGGGAACCGGTCGAGCACTCTGTCGACGATGAGCGCGGTCAGTGCTTTCATCGGCGCGTAGCCGATCGCCATGTAATCGATCGAGCGGAAATTGTCGTCGCCGCCATGGAAGTCCGGCACCGGCGGCAGGCCGTTGTTGAAGAAGGCCTTCTCGAGCAGCGTCCCGCCGCCGCCGACATGGAACACGATCGGCAGGCCGGCCTCCTGCGCCATCGCCCACAGCGGATCGAAGCCGATATGGCTCGGCGAATGATCGTCCGGGCAGCGCGACGGGATCATCAGCGCCTTGGCGCCGGCCTCGATCGCCTCGCGCGCGGCCTTGGTCGTGCGCTCGAAGTCGAGCAACGGCACGTAGCCGGTCGCCAGCAGCCGTTTGTCGACCGAGCAGAACTCGACCATGTGCCGCGTATGCGCCCGCGCCACGGCGTAGGCGAGGTCATGGTCGGGGCCACTCTCCAGCACGTTGGAGTAGTTGAGCAGCGCCGTGGTGAACATGAGCTGGCTCGCGAAGCCCAGCAGGTCGATCGAGCGCGGCCGGTCCCGCTTGTCGTACGAGCCGAGCGCATCCCAGTTCTTGGCGAGCATGATCTGCGTTTCGTCGAACGGCGCGTCGTTCGCGGCGCCGGCG
>DASXQC010000341.1:0-14243 GCA_036493235.1 Reyranella sp. | reverse complement strand
CATATAGCCCCTCCTTCCCCCGGAGGTGCGTCCCATGCCCCTAGACTTCCCATCCCCCCTCCCCGACACGCTCGACGACGGCGTCCTGCTCGACGCCTACTCCCGCGCCGTGGTCTCGGTCGTCGACCGGGTCGGCCCGGCCGTCGTGCGGGTCGAGCGCATTGCCGACGGGCAGGATTCGTCCGGCAGCGTCGGCTCGGGCGTCGTCATCGCCGGCGACGGGCTGGTCCTGACCAACAGCCACGTGGTCGGCGGCGCATCCCGCGTCCGGCTTTCCTTCGCCGACGGCAGCAGCCGCGAGGCGCGCGTGCTGGGCGACGATCCCGACACCGACCTCGCCCTGCTGTCCTGCGACCTGCCGGCCGGCACGCCGTCGGCCCGGCTGGGCGACAGCCGGGCGCTCAGGCGCGGCCAGCTCGTGGTAGCGATCGGCAATCCGCTCGGCTTCGAATCGACCGTCACCGCGGGCGTGGTGTCGGCGCTCGGCCGCTCGCTGCGCGCCCAGTCCGGCCGGCTGATCGACGACGTCATCCAGACCGACGCCGCGCTCAATCCCGGCAACTCGGGCGGGCCGCTGGTGTCTTCTGCGGGCGAGATCGTTGGCATCAACACCGCGATGATCCAGCGCGCCCAGGGCATCTGCTTCGCCGTGGCGTCCAATACCGCGGTGTTCGCAGTGTCGGAGTTCATCGCCCACGGCCGCGTCCGGCGCGCCCATATCGGCATCGCCGCCGAGACCGTGCCGCTGCCGCGCCGCCTCTCGCTCGCGACCGGCGCCGGCGCGCGGGCGATCCGGGTCAGCGAGGTCGAGAAAGGCGGGCCGGCGGCCGCCGCCGGCGTGCTGGCGGGCGACCTGCTGCTGTCGCTCGACGGGGTGGCGATCGAGGGCGCGGATGCGCTGATCCGGCTGCTCAATGCCGAGCGGATCGGCAAGGCGACGACGCTCGCCCTGCTACGGGGCGGCGTGGTCGAGCATCGGACGGTGGTGCCGGTGGAGCGGAAGGCAAGGTGACTTCTTACCTTTGCCGGCCTCCGGCAAGGGGAGGTGCCCCTGACTACAGGGGCACCTCCCTGCGCTGCGCGCAGGGAGGAAAGTCGGAATGGCTCATTCGGCGGCGGCCACGACGGGCAGCGGTGTGGCGGGTGCGGCGCACTCGCCGACACGGACCTGGCGACGGCGCCAGATCGAGCGGTAGGCGACGAACGCCATGACCGCGGCCGCGGCGTTGAGCAGGACCGTGAGCGGCACGAGGTCGAACGGCTGCGGCTTGCCCCATTGGTAGTTGATCCGTGCCCAGCCGTAGAACGAAGCGACGATGGCGGCGACAAGCACCGTCTCGAGCACGTCGAGGGTGCGCCGGGTCGGAGTGGCCGACCCGGGTTGCGCGACGCGCCACTGGATGAAGCCGCAGATCGCCATCACGACCAGCGCATGGAGGGCGATGAACGGCACCATGTGGCCGATGAACTGGCCGGTGCCGGTATCCAGCTTGAAGTTGTTGAAGCCATAGTCCCACACGGTCTGGCCGAGGTCGTAGGCGACCACGAACAGCCCGATGACGATCAGGGCGCCGGCGCTGCCGGAAGTGCTGCCGGACTTCCTGGCCGCATCGGCTTTCCCCGCCGTCCAGGAGGCCAGGATGGCGGCCGCGACGAGCACCGGAACCACCAGCCCCACGAGGTAGACGGCGGAGGCCGAGAGGGCCTCGTCGCCGCTCGGCCAGAAGATGGCCTCGCCGCCCATCAGCCTGGCCATCAGCGGCGTCAGCATCGGCAACAGGAACAGCAGGACGATCAGCGCGGTGAAACAGCCGAGCGCGGGCGCCAGCAGGTCGTGCCACAGGCTGGGCTGGGGCCGCGGCTTCTCGACACCGAGATGGCCGGCCAGGTCGGCCAGCGCCTCGGCGCCGCTCTTGCGCACGGTGGCGATGCAGGCGACGCAGACCACCTGCTCGATCGCGGCGCGCAATTCGCGCACCGAGCCGCCGCGCGCGTCCTTGAGGTCGTCCTCGCCGTCGAGCTTCAGGCGCCTGAGCTGGGCTTCGAAGAAGGCGATGTCGGCGATCTCCTCGATGTCGGCGCGCCAGCGGTCGCTGCACATCAGCGCCAGGCGCTCGCCGCGCCCGCGCTTGTCGAGCGACTGGGCCAGTATCTGGGTCGAGAAGCGCGACGAGGTCTCGACCAGGGCGCGCGGAATGCCGACCAGGTCGTGGAACATGTCGCGCTGGACGTTGGAGATCCGGGCAAGGCCGGGGATCGTCTGGTGGGCGAGCCCCATGAAGGCGGCGGCGATCCACAGCGGGTACGCCGACGACTGGGCGATCTTGTCGATCTCGGCGGCCTGGGTCTGCTGGCCGACGATCCGCATCCAGCCGCCGATCAGCGACGGCGAGGCCAGGCACAGCACGACGTAGCCCGCCAGCGTGACAGCCACGAACAGCGCGAGCGTGACGCGATAGGGCAGCAGGCCGACGAAGTCCCGGGCGTGGAGGTCGGGCACGGCCGACCAGCCCTTCAGGCCGGCATCGAGCGGCTTGATCTCGTTGAACTTGGCGAACTGGAAGGCGCAGAGCAGCAGCGCGCCGAACCAGAATTGGGTCGAGCCGAGGAGGCTGGTCATGATGGCCTCCTAGTTCGGACAGCGATGATTGGGACAGGCCTGGGCGTGTGCCGCCGGACTTGTCGCCAGCAGCGCCACTCCCGAGACCAGCACGAGCGCGCAGAGAATGGTCAGGATAATGCGAGTGTTCATATTAACCGCCTTCCCCTCAGATGACGGGCTAATAGATCACCGCTGTTGAAGCACACACGGCCACCCCCTCGCGGTGGCAATTATCACACTCGCTGAACTCATGCCGAGCCCCGACCAGCTTCAGGCCTCGGACTTCAAGTTCCCCCGAGATCAAAAGCGGGGGCCGGCAATCCCGGCCCCCGCTTCGATGCGCTAGCTGCGCGCCACGGTGCGCGCGGGCAGCGGGATCTTCATCGCGTTCAGCGCCTGCTCGAGCACGGGAATGGCCGACGCGGCGTCGGCGGTCTCGCACTGGGCCATCGCCGCGGCCGCCGTCTCGTCGATCTGGTTCGGACGATAGCGGCGATAGGTGCGACTGAGCGCCTTGCAATACTGGGTGTCGCTCATGAGTGCCGCCGCCTCGCGGTCCGAGATGACGATGTCGACGCTGCGGTTACGCCGCTCGGCCACGTTCGGCGCGGTCGGCACCGGCAGGTTCTCCTCGCCGTAGCCCAGGGCCGCGATCGCGGTAGTCGGCACGCCGTCGCGCAGCAACTCGTTGCTGACCGCCGCGGCGCGCTGCTGCGAGAGCTGCATGTTGTATTGTGCCGTGCCGGTGGTGTCCGTGTGGCCGCTGACCGCCACCGCATGACCTCCGGTCGACTTGAAGGTGCTGGCTGCCTGAGCGATGGTCGCCCGCGACTCGGCCGACAGCGCCGCCTGGCCGGTGTCGAAAAAGACGGCGTAGTTCCTCGTCATCGGCGCCGCCGCCGGCGCACTCATCGCCTGGTTCTGCGGCTGCTGGCAGCCCGCCAGCAGGAGCACGCCCGCAGACACCATCAGGATCTTGTTCAACATTGTTCATCTCCTCCGCGTGGTTAGCCTGGCTGTTCCAGGCGGCTCATACGCGCGAGGCGCTGTTGCGCCTCATTGAACTCTCGAGCTGAGACAAGTGTAGTGACGGGCCGGGCGGGGTCATTGAGCGAAATCAAACGGTATGGGCAAGCTGCCGGTCCCCGGGGTACGGCTCCGAGCAGTGTATTCAGGTAGGCGGAACATCGCGGCGGCCCCTGCGTTCCCGTTGGCACGGGTTTTCTCCACGGCCTTGGTGAGACATTGCGGCGTCGCCCTGCCCTTGTGTTTCTCTGCATCGGTATTGCGGTATCCGCGTGTTCGCGAGGTGAGGGCTATCCGCCCCATGCGGCCCCGTTGCACGCCGTATCACCGCCGAGCAGTGGACCGGCGAGCGATGCAACGGGCACGATCTACGGCGATGCCGATCAAGTCGTATGCAATTTGACGCTGACGAATGGACCGGTGGAATTGCCGGCTCGTATGTGCGCCAGCGGTGGCGGGACGATCGAAGGTGCAGCATTTCGTTCGCTTCAGCGCGAGGTCCCACATCCGCCAACTCGGGCAAGTTCAGGCGCGATCGAAGTCCCGCTTCAGAGGCACGGTGGCGGCGTTCAATCTGTTCCAGTGAAGATCAACGATGCCCTCACCTTGGACTTCCTGGTCGATAGCGGCGCTGCTGCCGTGAGTATGCCAGCTGATGTCGTTCAGGCTCTCGTTCGCCTCGGGACGCTCGCTCCTGGAGACTTCCTGGGCTCCGAGGACTATCGACTGGCAGATGGATCAACCCTTCCATCTCCAACATTCCAAATTCGCTCGCTCAAGATGGGCGGTATTATCTTACGGGGCGTAACCGGCAGCATGACTCCGGTCCACGGAAGTCTGCTTCTCGGGCAAAGCTTCCTCAGTCGCTTTCGTTCATGGTCGATCGACAATGGTCGGCAAGTGCTTGTTCTGGACGACAGATGGTAGCTGCGAACCTTGGGGCTTCGACGGCTATTTTTGGACGGCTATTTCACGTCCACGATCCGGAAAATCCGCTTCAGCGGCGCTCGGCGATCGCGACGATCCGGCGGTTGATGCTGACGATGCCGTCGGGTCGGGCCAGCGCAGCGAAGCGCTCGCGCATGCGGGCGCGGGCGGGCTCGCGCAGCTCGGGCGGCAGGTGGCCGACCATGTTGCCAAAGGAGCTCGCCTCCATGTAGCGCATCGCGCTCTCGGGGCTCGAGTGCCGCGCCTGGCTCTCGCGCACCTCGAGCTGGACGGCCTGGAAGCCGGTGGTCTGCAGCAGCGCGCGCAATTCGTCGGCCTCGACCCGGAAGGTGATGCCTTCGCGCGGCCGCGGGTGCTGGTCGAACGGCGGCTCGGCCAACGCGGCGCGGGCGGCAGCCACCAGCTCCGGCACGTCGCCCTTGAGCCCGGTGCTTATCCCCAGCCGTCCGTTGGGCCGCAACACACGCCAGAGGGACAGCAGCGGGCCGGTCTTTTCCGGCAGCCAGTGGAGCACGGCGTTCAGCACGACGGCGTCGAAGCTGCGGTCGGCTATTCGACCAAGGTCGTAGGCGTCGCCCTGCTCGAAGGAGAGATTGTCGCGCGCGCGGGAGACGGCGAGGCCGATGCGCAGCGGCAGCGGATCGATCCCCAGCACATGGCCCGACGGCCCGACGATGTGGGCGATATGCTCGGCCAGAAGCCCGGTGCCGCAGCCGATGTCGAGCACGCGCTCGCCCGGTTTGATGGCGAGATCCTCGACCAGCGCGGTCCCTGCCGCCATGTGACGGGTGGCACTGATGCGTTCGTAATCGAGGGCAAGCGACGTGTTGTCGAGCGTGAGCGACGGCGCGCCGGCAACCGGCCGGGAAATGAACACCATGTTGGCATCATGACGAATCGTCGGGCAGGCGAGACTAGCCTCCTTTACAAGGGTGGAATGCAACAAAGGGGAAACGGACCGTGCGTGTAGAGATCCTGTGCACCGGCGATGAAATCCTGACCGGCAAGACGATCAACACCAACTACAGCCACATGGCGCGCCGGCTGGGCGAGGTCGGGCTGGACGTGATCTGGGGCACGACCGTGGGTGACGACCGGCCGAGCCTGCTGGCGGCGCTCACGCAGGCAGGCGAGCGGGCCGACGCAGTCATCGTCAACGGCGGGTTGGGGCCGACCGTCGACGATCTCTCCCAGGAAGTTGCAGCCGAGGCGTGCGGCGTGAAGCTGGTGCTGTCGGACTACTGGATGCAGCGCATGACCGAGTCCTACGCGCGGCGCGGGCGGGTGATGCCGGCCAACAACAAGAAGCAGGCGATGCTGCCGGAAGGGGCGGAGTTCATCGACAATCCGATCGGCACGGCTTGCGGCTTCTCGGTCACGATCGGCAAGGCGCGGTTCTTCTTCACACCGGGTGTGCCGCGCGAGATGCGCCGGATGCTGGACGAGCAGCTGATCCCGCGGCTGCTGAAGCTGGGTGGTATCACCGGTGTGACCAGGCTGAAGCGCTTCCACTCCTTCGGCATCGGCGAGAGCCGGGCCGACGAGATGCTGGCCGGCATCCCGGGGCTGGCGATCGACGGCGAGATCAAGCTGGGCTTCCAGGCGCACTTCCCCGAGCTCGAAACCAAGCTCGCCGCGCGCGGGGCGACCGAGGCCGAGCTGCAAGCCAAGCTTGCGGGGATCGAGGCCGAGGTGCGCCGGCGGCTGGGGAACTTCGTCGTCGCCGAGGACGAGAGCTCGCTCGAGCGCGTGGTGCTGGAGAAACTGAAGGCCGGCGGCCACACTCTGGCGATCGGCGAGACCTTCACCTCGGGCGCGATCGCGAGTCGCCTCGCCCCGCTGCCGGGCGCCGAGGCGGTGTTTGTGAAGGGCGTGATCGGGGCGGACGTTGCGGCCGACAAGCTCCGCACCGAGAGCGGCGCGAGCCATGCGCTGGCCGTGTTGGTGCAGCTCGACCCGGGCGCCGACCGGCCTGACTTCGGCGCCACCATCACGGTGCAGATTGCCGACTCGGGAGGGATGGTCCAGCGCGTCGCCCGCCTGGTCGGCGGCCGCGACTGGGTCCGCACCGGCGCGACCGAGCTCGGTTTGGACTGCCTGCGCCGCCACCTGCTCGGCCTGCCGGTCGACGAACGGATCGACTTCGAGCGGCGCTAGTCTTTCTTGCCGGAGCGCGGGCCTCTGGCCCGCCTCATGACTATGAGTGGGCGAGACGCAAGCGGTCCGGCGAAAGGTCCGGCCACTTGCCAACGATCGCCGTCACCATGTCGTCGATGCGCGCCGCGATCAGCCGCTCGCCCTTGAACGCCGACGCGCGCGTCGGATCGCCGGTCGCGGCGGACAGCTTGAAGTCGGCGGCGGGCTTGAGTTCCCCTATGCGCACGCTGCGCGGATCGAGCGCCAGCACGACCGAGGTCTCGCGCTCGTCGGCGTGACCGCCCTCCTTGTGCTCGATCAGGCCTTCGGCCGCCTGGCCCATCAGCCGCATGTGCAGCGCGAGCGCGCCGGTCTCGGCGGCGATCTCGTCGATCGGCTTCTCGGTCGACACGCCGGTGTTGATGAGAGCGATCCGCGTCACGCCGTGCGTGGTGAAGCTCGCGATCAACTCGCGCAGCACGGCCTTGAAAGTGTCGGCCGTCAGATGCTGGCTGCCGGCGAACGAGGTGAACGCCGGGTAGTAGCCGAAGCCCACCACCGGCGCCGACACGACCGGCAGCCGCTCGATCAGCTTCTGTCCCAGCGCCCGCGCCGTCAGCGCATCGGTCTTCAGCGGCAGATGCGCGCCATGCGCTTTCGACGCCGCGCCGATCGGGATGACCACGAGCGCATCCGCATCGAACCGCGCCTTCGCCTCGAGCCAGGTCAGCTCCTCCAACCAGACGCCAGTCATGACTGCCATGGCAATTTCACGGGCTTGGGTGGCTGGCCGGGCGGTCCCATGACGATCATCTTGCGCCACTTCGCTTGCGGTGCGCTATCGTCGAGCACGATGCGCCCGCCGACCAGCGAGACGCCGAGCTCCTTCCAGAGCGCTGCGAGACTCACCGGCTGGGCGTTGTAGAAATACCGGTCGAGCAGCGTGCTCATCGACTTCGTGCCGGTCGCGGCGTCGCAGGCTTGGGCATAGGCATCCATGCCGACGCGATCCGCGCCGCCCAGTCCGCGCCACAGCGCGCCGGCAAAGCAGTCCTCCAGCCCCTTGGCGCCGTTGCTGTCGCGACGGATGGCCATGTCGGCCATCAGCATGAAGATCGCGCCGCCCCAGTAGTTCTCGCGGCCGCTCGCCTGGGAGAGCCCGCGCGCGAACACGCCCTCCCCTTGCGGCATCTGGGTCACCCATTCGTGCCAGACCTCTTCCTCGGTCTTCCAGCCGGCGCGCGCGCGGATGATCGGCTCGACGTAGGTCGCAGCGCCTTCCATGAACCAGGTTCCGCGGCCGCGGATGAACGGCATGCCCGAATGGATCAGCTCGTGCACCAGCACCCAGTCGTTGAACAACCGCCGCGCGTCGACCGCATCGCCGACCTCGACCATGATCGACACGCCGCCTCCCGGCTGGGTGCGGCCGAAGCCGACGCCGTTGCGTGGCATCGGCACCAACCCGACCAGCATCTGGTCGGCGGTGAAGCCGTGCCAGTAGTTCGACTCGGCCTCGATCGTGCGCTTCACCCAGTCGACGATCGCCGGCCGGTCCGCGTCGCCGAAGCCATCGAGCAGGGCAAGCCGCAGCACGCCCTCTTTCTTCGCTTCACTCTTGTTCTCTTGAGGGGCTCGGAGGCTGCCGATCGCCGGCGCCGGCAACTCGTGCAGCTCCAGCTTGCCGATCACGGTGTAGCCAACGAAGCGCACCGTCGCGCCGCTGAGCCGCCACGCATCCCCGGCGCGCGGCAGGCCGCTGGAGAAGACCATGCCCTCCGGCGTGTGTACACGGATGTCGATGGTCGGGATCTTCTGGTACCCGCGCGGTTCGAGCAGCCAGGTGCCAAGTGGGGCGAGGACTCCGCGCCCGCGTTGAATGCCCTCCGACGGCGAGTTCACGGCGCGGGCAAATCCCGACAGGTCGAAGCGATAGCGTGCCTCGACCAGGCCGTTCACCGGATCGATCCGCCCGGCCGGCGCATCGCCCGTGTATTGCGCCGTGCGGTCGCCCACCGGCTCGAATGAGAGCGGCTGCGTGCTGCGGCAGCGGTAGACGACGTCGAGCGACAGCTGCTCGTGGACGGTGACGTCGGCGGTGCAATCGGGCACCAGCATGGGTTGCGCGAGCGCCGACGTCGTTCCGAGCAGAAGAATCGCGAGGGTTCGCAGCATGCCGTCCGCACTCTAGCCTGTGATAGTGTACGGGCAATGGACCGGCTGGATCACGTTCTGCGGCGAATGGGGAGACACGCGACCGCATTGCTGCCGTTTTCGTTGCTGGTCGGCATCGTGTTCCAGGACCTCGCCGCGGCAGCCCGGCCGCTGGTCGGCCCGCTCTCCACCCTCCTGCTGATGCTCGCCCTGTTGCGCACCGACTGGCCGCGCGTGCGGGCGCTGCTGCAACGGCCGGGCCTCGCCATCGCGCTGTCGGCGGGCGTGCTGGTCGTCGTGCCGCTGGTGATCTGGCCGTTCTGGAGCCTGATGCCGATCTGGCACGGCCTGATCGCCGCGCTCTGCCTCAGCGCCATGGCGCCGACCGTCATCTCGGCCGCGACCACTGCGGCCTTCCTGCGGCTCGACAATTCGATGGCGCTGCTGATCGCCCTGATCACCAACTTCGCCGTGCCACTCACGCTGCCGCCGCTCGCGTTGTGGCTGCTCAACCTTGACCTTCATATCGGCGTCGGCGCGCTCAGCCTCAGGCTGCTGACGATCGTGGTGGTGGCCGTGGTCGGGGCCGTCGCGATCCGCGCCTGGCTCGGGCCCGACCGGCTGCGCCACAACGCCGAGCGCATCGACGGCCTGTCGATCGCCATTCTGATCGTCTACGCCATCCCGTTGATGGACGGCATCGTCGCCCGCGCCCTGGCGGAGCCGGCCAAGCTCGGGGGCTTCGTCGCGGGCTCGTTCGCCGGCGCGCTGCTCACCAACGCCGTGATGGTGCTGGCCTGCCTGCCCTTTCTCGACCGCCGCAGCGCGCTCACCGCCGGCTACTGCTCGGGCAGCCGCAACAACGCGCTGCTGATGGCCGTGCTGCCGGCCGCCGCCGATCCCGACATCTTCCTGTTCATCGCCGCCGTGCAGGTCCCGATCTACGTCATCCCGACCCTGCTGCAGCCGCTATATCGACGGCTATTGCGGCCCCTGGCGAGCGCCCAGCGGTGATATAATGGGGCCGGCGAACTCATGGAGACGAGGTCATGGGGGAAATTCTAGGTCTCGGCGCTACGCATTACCCTTCGCTCACCGCACCGCCCGAGCGCATGCTTGGATTCTTTCATCACATCCTGTCGGCGCCAAACATCGACCCGAAATATAAGGATCGCGCCAACTGGCCGCGGGAAATGCTGGCCGAGCTCGGCAACGACGAAGGACGGGCCTCGATCGATCGCTACCGCGAGCGGATGTGGGCGAATTTCCGCAAACAGCGGCAGATGATCGACGACTTTGCGCCGGACTTCATGGTGCTGATCGGCGACGACCAATACGAAAACTTCCGGGAAGACATCATCCCGCCGTTCTGCATCTACGGCCTCGACGGTGACTTCGACCTTCAGCCGTGGTCGAACGGCGGCCAGCCCAAGGCCAACGGCTGGGGCGAATCGGGCGACTGGACCATGCCCATCCATGGTCACCGCGACGGCGCCAAGCAGCTGACCACGGGCCTGATCAGGGCCGGAGTGCCGATGCCCTATGCCTACAAGCCACTGCACCTGGCGGGTCTCGGTCACGCCTTCACCAACACGCTGCTGTTCCTCGATTGCGACCGCCGCGGCTTTCCGCATCCTGTCGTGCCGTTCCACGTCAATTGCTACGGCAGCATGGTCATGCGCTCGCACGGCGCGGTCGCGCACCTGTTCAAGATGGAGCCCGAACCGCAGCTGCCCGATCCGCCGGCGCCGACCCCCGCTCTGTGCATGTCGGTCGGCGCGGCACTGGCCCGCGTCATCCAGGCGAGCCCCTATCGCGTCGTGCTGATGGCCTCCTCCAGCTGGTCGCACTGCTTCCTGTCGCCGGTCGGCGGCTGGGTGATCCCCGATCATGTCGCCGACCGCGAAATGCTGGCAGCCCTGCGGCGTGCCGATTGGGACGCCTGGCGCAACCGGAGCCTCGAGCAGATCGAGCGCGCCGGTCACCACGAGCTGCTGAACTGGATGGTCCTCGCCGGCGCCATGGCGGAGCTCGACCGCAAGCCGACGATCGACGACTGGGTGGAGACCTACATCTTCCAGTCCGACAAGTGCTTCGCCTCGTTTGCGGTGAATTAGAGCCGCCAGCCCGGCACATGTGCCAGGGTGGGACGAGGGCTGAATTGTTCTAGCCTGCGGTTGCAAATAGATTGCGCCGGTCCCGTTCCCTCCCTTAGCATGCTCCTCAATTGAAAATAGCAGCGCGGAAGCGAGACCGCTTACCGGCGCGCGCATAGGGAGGAAGGAATGTCAGCCAGGCTTGGTCGACGGTCTTTCACGAAGCGTGCGGGCGTTATGGCAATGGTGGGGGCGTTGCCGATGCCGGCAATTGCCGAAGACAAGCCGGTCAAGATCGGCCTCCTCACCGTAAAGACCGGACCGCTCGCCCAAGGCGGCATCCAGATGGAGCAAGGCATCAACTTGTTCCTCAAGCATCGTGACAAGAAGCTCGCCGGCCGCAAGGCCGAGCTGGTGGTCGGCGATACCGGCGGCAACCCGGCCGGCACCAAGACCAAGGCGCAGGAGCTGATCGAACGAGACCACGTCGATTTCATCGTCGGCCCGCTCGCCGCCTTCGAGCTCCTGGCGATCTCCGACTACGTCGCCCAGCACAAATGCCCGATCCTGAGCCTCGCCGCGGCCGAGGACATGACCCAGCGCAAGCCGAATCCGTATTTCGTGCGCGCGTCCGGCACCTCGGCGCAGGGGATGCATCCGCTGGCCGACTACGCGGCCAAGGAACTCAAGTACAAGTCGGTGATCACCGTCACTGAGGATTTCGCCTTCGGCTACGAGCAGATGGGCGGTTTCCAGCGGGTGTTCGAGGGCGACGGCGGCAAGGTGGTGAAGAAGCTGTGGCCGCCGATCGTGACGCCGGACTACACGCCCTACCTCGCTCAATTGAGCGGCGTCGATGCCGTGGTCTCCGGCTTCGCCGGCTCCAATCCGCTGAAGTTCATGAAGCAGTACAAGGACCAGGGCCTCACCCTGCCGATCATCGCCGGCAGCGTGGCGATGGACGACGCGCTCCTGAAGAGCTTCGGCGACGAGGCGCTGGGCACGATCTCCTGCTCGGGCTACACCGCCGATCTCGACACGCCGAGCAACAAGAAGTTCGTCGACGGCATGGTCGCGGACTACGGCAACATCCCGGGCATCTACGCCGCCGGCCTCTATCTGAGCGGCATGGTGGCGGAGGCCGCGCTCGAGAAGACCGGCGGCAAGACCGACGACAAGGAGGCGTTCATCGCCGCGATGCGGGGCGTCAGCCTCACCGACAGCCCGCGCGGGCCGTTCCACTTCGACCATCTCGGCAACGTGATCGGCAACGCCTTCATCCGCCGCTGCGAGCGCAAGAACGGCAAGCTCGTCAACACGACGATCAAGACCTACAAAGACGTTGGGCAGTTCTGGACCTTCGACGAGAAATGGTTCCTGGCGCAGCCGGTCTACTCGCGGGACTATCCGCCGCTGAAGGGCTGAGCGTCCGGCAACCGTCGCGCAGGGATCGCCGCGCATGAATCTCTGGCTGCTGGCGGCGAACAGCATCGCGTTCGGCGGCCTGCTGTTCCTGCTCTCCGCCGGCTTCGCGCTGATCTTCGGGCTGATGCGCATCCCGAACCTGACGCACGGCTCGCTCTTCATGCTGGGGGCCTATTTCGGCGTGAGCCTGATCGACTGGGGCGTCGGCTTCTGGCCGGCCGCACTGGCCGGCGGCGTCGGCGTCGCCGTGCTGGGCGGATTGATCGAGCGGCTGCTGCTGCGCCGCCTGCCGGGCGCCGAGCTCGCCCAGGTGCTGGTGACCCTGGGCCTGTCCTTCATGATCGCCGACACCTGCCTGATGCTATGGGGCGGCGATCCGATCTCGATCGAGACGCCAGCCGCACTGCGGGGTGCTAGTCACGTCGCGGGTGTGGCGTTCCCGACCTACCGGTTGGGCGTGATCGTGATCGCCGTGGCGTTCGCCGCGGCGCTGTGGGCGATGCTCGAGCGGACGCGGCTCGGCGCGATGATCCGAGCTGGCGTCGACGACCCGATGATGGCGCGCGCCGTCGGCATCCGGGTGCCGCTGCTGTTCACCGTCGTATTCTGCCTCGGCTCCGGGTTGGCCGGCTTCGCCGGCGTGATCGGCGGGCCGATCCTCTCGGTCTATCCGGGGCTCGACCAGGACATGCTGCCGCTTGCCCTGGTGGTGGTGATCCTCGGCGGCTCGGGCAGCCTGGTGGGCGCCTTCGTCGGCAGCTTCGTGGTCGCCGTGCTGTACAATTTCGGCCAGGCGCTGTTGCCCGAGCTCGCCTACGTCGTGCTGTTCCTGCCGATGCTGGTCGTGCTGGTGGTGCGGCCGGCCGGCCTGTTCGGCAGGTCGGCTCCATGAGACGACTGGCAGCCCCGGGCGCGCTTGTGCTGGCGCTTGCCCTGCTGGCGAGCCTGCCGGCCTGGATCGGCAATTCCTACTACGTCAACATCGCCTCGCAGGTGCTGCTCTACGCGGTGTTCGCTCTCGGCCTCAACATCGTCGTCGGCTATGCCGGTCTGGTCTCGCTCGGCCATGCCGGGCTGTTCGGCATCGCCGCCTACAGCGGCGCGATCCTGATCAACGCCGGCCACGGCCATTTCCTCAGCATCGTCGGGGCGCTCGCCGTGACGCTCGGCGCTGCGGCGCTGTTTGCGGTGCTGGCGCTGCGCGGCACCGGCCTGGGCTTCGTCATGATCACCGTCGCCCTCGGGCAGATCGTGTGGGGCGTGGCCTATCGCTGGATCAGCCTCACCAACGGCGACAACGGCGTGTCGATCACCTCACGGCCGGCGCCGTTCGGCCTCTCGCTGGTGGATGCCAACCCTTTCTACTGGGCGACGCTGGTGGTCTTCCTGGTGGTCGTCGTGACGATCGCCGTCTTCGTCGCCTCGCCGTTCGGGGCCAGCCTGCGCGGCACCCGCGACCAGCCGCGGCGGATGACCGCGCTGGGCTACAACGTCTGGCTCATCCGCTTCGTCGCCTTTCTCTTCTCCGGCTTGTTGAGCGGCGTCGCGGGCCTGCTGTTCCTCTACTACAACCAGTTCGTCAGCCCGCAGACGGTGGCGCTGACCGCCTCGGCCGAGGTGTTGCTGATGGTGATCTCCGGCGGCACGGCGACGCTGCTCGGGCCGATCGCCGGCGCCCTGCTCGTCGTCATCATGAAGAACGTGGCGAGCGCCTATATCGAGCGCTGGAATTTCGTGCTGGGCGCCATCTTCGTCGCGATCGTCATTTTCATGCCCGAAGGCTTGGTGCCGGGATCGGTGCGCCTGTGGCGCTGGGCCTGGGCGTCGTTGCGCGGCCGGCGCGGCGCCATTCCGGC
>DASXQC010000340.1:0-13925 GCA_036493235.1 Reyranella sp. | reverse complement strand
GACGACCTCTGCATCGCCGCCGCCGAGATGACCGTGGTTCGGCTCAAGGGCCAGGCGCCCCATCCGATCGACGAGGCCTTCCGGGCGGCGCTGGAGAAGTATCGGTTGAAGGGCTAGGAGAAGGCGTTTCCCAGCTCCGCTTCCCACAAAAGCCACTCCCGGCTTCCCACGAAAGCCCCTACCCTACGGTAGTAGAGCACCGCGTCAGGAAGCTCTGAAGACCCCTTGACTCACTTGCGAATGCCTCTTAACTTCGTACCACTGCGAGTAAGTCGCAACTGCAGAGCGGAAGAGTCAGAGGCACATGTATCTTTGCGTCTGCCGGGCCATCCGGGAAAGAGAAGTCGACGCCGCCGTCCGGGCCGGCGCCCGCCGTCCGGTCGATGTCTTCCGGGCCTGCGGAAAGAGCCCGCAATGCGGCGGCTGCGCTCCGGAGTTGCGCAAGCGCATCGACAAGACCATCGCCTGCGAACAGGCCGCCCCGCCGTCTCTGCTCGCCGCCGACTAAGGCAACCACCTCCGGGCTAAAGGCCCGAGGCGACGAAGAACGAAATCTCTCCCTGGTACACCGTCGACCCGTTCGCTGCGGGGACCGACCAGTGCATGACGTACTTGCCGGGCGCCAGGTTGGGTGCCCGCGCGAACAGGACAGTGGGCTCGCTGTTGAGCCGCGGGCGCAGCGCCTGCACCCTCTTACCGTTCTGCATGATGTCGATCGTCGAGTGGATGTGATCGACGGGCTGGTCGAAACGGATGAAGTAGTCGCCCCTGACGCCCGATAGCGTACCGTCCTTCGCGGGCATGGTCTCGACGACCTTCTGGGCCCACAGGGGGCCTCCTGCGAAGACGGCGGGGATCGCCAAGCCGATGAAAGCGAAACGTCGGCCGATCATGGGAACCTACTCCCGGCTGATCAGGACTCCTTGCCCTCGCCGATCTGGGTCTGCAAGTAATTCTGCTCGCCGACCTTTTCGATCAGGCTGATTTCAGTTTCGAGGAAATCGATGTGCTCCTCCGCATCCTCGAGGATGTGGACCGCAATCTCGCGGCTAACGAAGTCCTGCGCCGCCTCGCATTTCGCAACCGCAGCAACGACGTCCGTACGCGCGCTGGACTCGAGCTGCAGGTCGGCCTGCAGGCACTCCCCCACCGTCTCGCCGATGCCAAGCCGACCGAGGTCCTGCAGGTTGGGCAGGCCGTCGAGGAACAGGATGCGCTTGATCAGACGGTCGGCGTGCTTCATCTCGCCGATCGACTCGTCGTAGATCTTCTTGCCGAGGCGCTGGAAGCCCCAGTGGTCGAGCATGCGCGCATGCAGGAAGTACTGGTTGATGGCGGTAAGCTCGTTCTTCAGCAGCTTGTTCAGCTCAGCAATGATCTGCGGATTGCCTTGCATGACGAACCTCCTCGACGAGCGTCCGCCCTAAATACGCTTTGCCGCCTGCGATGCAACTGAAGAGCGCGCGACTGCGAACCGTTCGCGCAAAAAAACGTGGACTGCCCTCATATCTCGGGTGCGGCCACTTGCATTCTCTCAATGAAGACCGAAAAAGGACAGGATCGCCATCACGACAACGACCAGTCCGACAAGGTAAATGATCGCGTCCATCGAAGACTCTCCGCGAAAGTACGGGTTTCACGCTTAACGCCCACATTTCCGAGGAGGTTGCGCTGCCGGAACGTCTTCCCCACGGCGGCGTTGAGCCTGAGTTCCGGGGAAGCAGAGGAGCAAGTCATGCCATTGGATAATCCCAAGCCCCCGTTTTCCCTCCCGAAGCTTCCTTACGATGAAAGCGCTCTGGATCCGGTAGTTTCAGCCAAGACGATCTCTTTCCACTACCACAAGCATCACAAGGCCTATGTCGACAACCTCAACAAGATGATCGTCGGCACGCCGTACGAGCACATGGACCTCGAGGGGATCGTCAAGAAGTCGGCCGGCAACGACAAGGAAAAGCCGATCTTCAACAACTCGGGCCAGATCTGGAATCACAACTTCTACTGGGCGAGCATGACGCCGAAGGGCGGCACGCCGAGCGGCAAGATCGCCGACGCATTGAAGGACAGCTTCGGCGGCGTGAAGGAATTCAACGAGGCCTTCCAGAAAGCGGCCGTCGGCCAGTTCGGCAGCGGCTGGGCCTGGCTGGTGAAGGGCGCGGGCAACAAGCTCGAGATCGTCACCACCTCGAACGCCGACACGCCGCTGGCGCACGGCAAGACGCCGCTGCTGACCTGCGACGTGTGGGAGCACGCCTACTACGTCGATTATCAGAATCGCCGGCCGGACCACGTCAAGGACTGGCTGGAGAAGCTTGCGAACTGGTCGTTCGCTGAGAAGAACCTCGGCTAACCAGGAGAACCACATGCTGGGCACCATTCTGCTGATCATCCTCATCCTGATCCTGATTGGTCCCTGCCGACATGGCCGTACAGCAGCGGCTGGGGCTACTACCCCAGCGGCGGTGCCGGCCTGATCCTGATCATCGTGATCGTCCTGCTATTGGTAGGACGGATATAGCGACAACGACCGCGGGCCCAATGGCCCGCGGTTTTCGTTTGAGGCTGGGAGCGCGGCTCTAATATCGGAACGTGACGTTGATCGAGCCGAACTGGTCCCAACGGTCGCGCTCGAAGAACTCGGGGCTCCGCAGCACCTGCGTGTAGCTGATGCGCACGCCGCGGAAGAGAACGGTGATACCGGCCTGCGCCTCGCCGACGAACGGCCGGTGCGTGACGTGGACGATGTCGTTCCCATCAGAGTTTCCGTCCAGGAACATGTTGCGGGCCACCGCCTCGCCGCCTGCGCCCAGGAAGAAGTACCAGCCGAAGCCATCACCGATGAAGCCTTCCGAGCCCGGCAGCGCCGGTCGCGCTCGCGCCGGGCCGAAGTCGGCCTGCAGGTCCTTGCCGATGCGCACCGTGCCGCCAGCGCTGGCATAGGTGGCGACGTTGCCGACCGTGGCGCCGATGCGCGGTATGACGTCGTACTCGAGTTTGGGATCCTCGAACACCACGCCATGGTTGGTGCGCCAACGCCGCTCGAAGGTGAGGTCGATGGTCGGCTCGTTGTGCAGTTGGTTGGCCCAGCCGTTGGCCGTGGTGTCGTTGATCAGGCGATGGAAATTGTTCTGCACGAACTCGCCGCCGGCGGCCGGCCCGACCAGGCCGACGTCGAGCGCCAGCGTGTCGAGCCGCACCGGCACGTCCTTCAGCGTCCTGGGATCGACCCGCTTGTAGGTCGATTGCAGGGCGAAGCTGGCGTAGAGCCAGGCGGCATAGGGCCGGTCGTTGTGGATCGGCGCCGAGGTGTCGGTGTCCTGCGGCGTGTACAGGTTCTGGCCGATCGAGATGCCGAAGCGCCGCGTCACCGACGACACCGGGTCCTCGCCGAAGAAGGTCGGGATGGTGGTGAGGCGGGTCAGCCCTTCCGGCAAGTCGGGCAGCGCGGGCGACAGCCAGCCGAGCCGGAGGCCGTTGGTGTAGTCGCGATCGGACCTGCCGATGCGGTTGAAGACGTCGTTTTCGACCTGGAAGGTGAAGATGTTGCGCAGCTCGTCTGGCGACGGCGCGGTATCGATCGGAATGCTTTGTGCGTTGGCGGACGCCGCGACGGCGAGCACGGCGATCGCCGCTGCCACGGGAAGCGTCCGTATTTTTGCCATCCCGGCGAGAACGCCGGGATCGTGTGAAAAGTTCCGGCTACAGCTGGTTGGCCGCCGCCTCGGGATGCCAGAGCTGTTCGCGCCAGCGATACGCGACCAGGCTGGCGAGCGCGAGTCCGCCCAGACTGTACAGCGTGCCGGTCCAGGCAAAGCCAATGCGCTCGATCAGGGGCCCGCTCAGCAGCATGCCGAGCGGCAGACCGTAGACGGCGAGCATGCGCACGCCCATCACCCGGCCACGATAGGCGGGATCGGCCGTCTTCAGCAGGATCACCGCCATCGGCACCATGCAGAGGCTTTGTACGAAACCGATCGCGACGAGCAGGATCTCGCCACGCAGCGGCACGGTGATCCAGGCGAACACGAAGTTGAGCGAGAACCACAGGATCGCGCCGACCAGCATGGTGCGGGCCGGCCGGATCCAGGCGCCGCGCGTGCTGAGCGTGATCGAGCCGGCGAGCGCACCCAGCGCGAAGCAGGAGATCATCCAGCCGAGCCCGCTCTGGTCGAGGCCGTAGATGTTCTTGGCAACATGGGCGAGCAGCTGTCCGACGAACGGATAGGCGGCGAAGTTCATCAGGAAGGCGAGCAGCGTCGCGGCTCGCACGTCGGGCGTCGACCACACGTAGGCGAAGCCCTGGCGCAACGCCTGGATCGGCGACATCGCGCTCTCGCTCAGCACACGCAGCCGCCGGATGCCGACGTTCAGGGTCAGCAGCAGGCTGACCATGTAGACGCCGCAGACCACGACGTAGGCGAACCCCGACCCCATCACCGCCACCAGGCCCGCCCCACTTAGGGCACCGACGACGCGCGCCGAATCGGCGGTGGTACGCGACACACCCATCGCCGCCATCAGCAGTTCCTTGGGCATGGTCTCGCCGACCAGCAGGTTGCGCAGGGTGATGTCGGAGGGTCGCACCAGGCCGGCGAGGATACCGAGCGCGAAGATCGAAACCGGCGTGGCTTGATCGAGCAGGAACAGCCCGGCGAGGACTGCTGCCACCGCAATGTAGACCAGCCGCATCAGGCAGAGCAGGTTGCGATTGCCGATATGATCTCCGGCCATGCCGAAGAACGGCGAGATCAGGGTGCCGAGGAACTGCAGCGAGGCGAAGATCGCCAGCAACAGGACCGAGCCGGTCGAGACCAGCACGAACCAGTTCAGGATCACACCTTCCATCTCGAAGGCCCAGGAGGTCAGCAGGTCGGCCGGCCACTGGAAGCGGAAGCTCCGGACGTGGAACGGCGCCAGCAGCGGGAAGCGGGAAAGGGAAATCACAGTCTTGTTCGTTTCCTCCGGCCGGGGCGCTGTTGGCGCGCCTTCACCATGGCGAAAGTGCGGTCATGCCACGGACAGTGCAACGAACTCCTGCTCATGCCGATATCGCGGCCAGCGCGGGGCTGTGCGTGGATGGCCGATTGACATTCCCTCACCGTAAATATTCATTGCCCTGAATATAGTCATAAAGGCGGGCTCTTTTCCCACGCTCGTGGTAGGACTTGGCAGATAGAAGACCGTCACGCGGCCGAAAGGCGCGCCGCACGCGGATTGGTGGAGAAAATCCGTAATGGGCGTGGCAATGAAGCAGACCTTCCAGCTGGTGCTGATCAAGCCGACGCACTACGACGACGACGGCTATCCGATCACCTGGCTCCGTTCTCACATCCCGTCCAACACCCTGGCTGCCCTCTATGGGCTTGGCGAGGACTGCCGCCAGCGGCAGGTGCTCGGGCCGGACGTCGACTTCGCCATCACGCCGATCGACGAGACCAATACGCGGGTCCGTACTGACCAGATCATCCGCGACTTCAAGCGCTCCGGCGGCAAGGGCCTGATCTGCCTGGTCGGCGTTCAGTCGAACCAGTTCCCGCATGCCGTCGATCTCGCCCGCAAGTTCCTGGCGGCCGGCCTGCCGGTGGCGATGGGCGGCTTCCATGCCGCCGGCTGCCTGTCGATGCTGCCGGTCGTTCCGCCCGAGATCCAGGAAGCCATGGACATGGGCATCTCGATCTATGCCGGCGAGGCCGAGGAAGGCCGGCTCGACGAGGTGCTGCGCGATGCCTGGAACGGCACGCTGAAGCGCCTCTACAACTACATGGACGACCTGCCCGGCATCGAGAACGCGCCGACGCCGCATCTGCCAGCCTCCGCGCTCGCGCGCAACGAGGGCAAGAAGTCGAGCTTCGACCTCGGCCGCGGCTGCCCGTTCCAGTGCTCGTTCTGCACCATCATCAACGTGCAAGGCCGCAAGAGCCGGTTCCGCAACGCCGACGATCTCGAGAACATCATCCGCGAGAACCACAAGCAGGGCATCACGCAGTTCTTCATCACCGACGACAACATGGCGCGCAATCGCCATTGGGAAGAGTTCTTCGACCGCATCATCGAGCTCAAGGAGAACGAGGGCATCGAGGTCTCCCTGCTGATCCAGGTCGACACCCAGTGCCACAAGATCCCGCGCTTCATCGAGAAGTGCCAGTGGGCCGGCGTCTATCGCTGCTTCATTGGCCTCGAGAACATCAACCCCGACAACCTGCTGGCGGCCAAGAAGCGGCAGAACAAGATCACCGAATACCGCAAGATGCTGCAAGCCTGGCACAAGGCCGGCATCTCGACCTGGGCGGGCTACATCCTCGGCTTCCCCGGCGACACGCGCGAATCGATCCTGCGCGACATGGAGATCATCAAGAAGGAGCTGCCGCTCGATATCCTCGAGCTGTTCATGCTGACCCCGCTGCCGGGCTCGGAGGACCATCAGACGTTCTGGAAGCAGGGCGTGTGGATGGACCCCGACCTCAACAAGTACGATCTCCACCATCGCGTCGTGCACCATCCGAAGATGAGCGACGCGGAGTACTACCAGACCTATCTCGACTGCTGGCGGGCCTACTACACGCCCGAGCACATCGAGACGGTCGCGCGCCGCCATGGCTCGGTGAAGGGCCGCAATCCGGCGGAGCCGGCCTACTTCATGACCATGTTCAAGATCATGTTCGAGGCTGAGGGCATCCATCCGCTGGAAGGCGGCGTGATCCGCATGAAGTACCGGCGCGACCGCCGCTACGGCATGCCGATCGAGCCGGCCGGCGTGTTCCACTGGAAGCTGGCGGTCGAGACCATCCGCAAGCTCAGGATCTACGGACGCCTCGCCTGGCAGGCCTGGCGCATCGGCCAGAAGGTCAGGAACGATCCCAAGCGCCACGAGTACATGGACCTCGCCCTCACCCCGGTGGAGGACGAGGACATGGACAAGCTCTCGATGTTCACGAATACGGCAGGCGGCGAAGGCGCGGTTGCCAAGCGCCGCGGCGAGGATCTCGCCCGCGCCAAGCTCGCCGTCGCCCAGAACCAGCGTCTCGAGGCGGCGGAGTAGCTCGCGCCGCCCCTCCCCAGCCGCGCGGGGGAGAGTAAGATGGCGCCATGGACGACGACATCGCCCAGCGCGTCTACAGCGACCCGATCGCGCGCTGGTTCGTCACCGAGGCCTATCGCATCACCGACACCGCCGAACTGGTCGCGGCGGCGGGCGAGCAGCTCGTGCTGTCGGGCATCCCGCTCTATCGCCTCGCCTACTTCCAGCTGACCCTGCATCCGGAGTTCGCCGGCAAGGGCTACATGTGGCGGCGCGGCCGCGGCGTCGAGACCGGCACCCGCCCGCACGGCGACAACCAGGATTCCGAGTACCGCGACAACCCGCTGCCTCCGGTCCTCGAGCAGCAGAAGACGGTGCGCGTGCGCCTCGATCGTGTCGAGCCGCAGTCGCCGCTGCTGCGCCAGCTCAAGGACGAGGGCGCGACCGACTACGTCGCCCTGCCGCTGCTGTTCACCACCGGCGATGTTGACGCGCTGAGCGTGGTGTCGGATGCACCGGGCGGCTTCTCGATGGGCGACCTCGACCGCATGTTCCTGCTGCAGTTCGCCTTCACGCGGTTGGTCGAGATCCATTCCCTGCGTGACAGGGCGACCTATCTCCTCGACGCCTATGTCGGCCGCGCCGCCGGCCAGCGCATCCTCGCGGGCGAAGTCCGGCGCGGCGAGGGCCAGACCATCGAGGCGGTGATCTGGTACTGCGACCTGCGTGGCTTCACCCGCGCCTCCGACCGCCTGCCGCGCGACGCCATCATCGCCCTGCTGAACGACTACTTCGACACGATGGGCGCGCTGGTCACCAGCGGCGGCGGCGAGATCCTGAAGTTCATGGGCGACGGCATGCTGGCGATCTTCCCGGTCGCCTCGTCCGACCAGCGCGCCGAGACCGCATCACGCGCCGCACGGGCCGCCGCCTCGGCGGTGGATGCCATGCTGGTGCTGAACCGCGTCCGCGCCGCCGAAGGCGAACCGGCGGTGCGCTTCGGCCTTGCCCTGCATATCGGCGAGGTCATGTTCGGCAATATCGGCGCCAGCCAGCGGCTCGATTTCACGGTGATCGGCCCGGCGGTGAACCACGCCGCACGGCTCGAGAAGCTGTGCAGCCCGCTCGACCGCAGCGTGGTCCTGTCGGCGTCGATGGCCGAGCTGTTGCCCGCCGCTGAGATCGAGCCTTTGGGTCAGCACGCGATGAAGGACATCGACGTACCGCAGAGCATCTACGGTTTGCGTTAGCTCATCGGACCGCGCCCCTCCAGTGGCGCTCGGATTCATGAGCGCCACTGGAGTGGCGCGGTCCGATGAGTCAATGCATCGTCGGCCGCACGTTGGCCAAACCATCGGCGTCGGTGGCGGAGATGGTTGTGCGCACCATCGACCGCTCCTTGCTGTAATCCCATGGCCGGCCGCGATGGAGCATCGCGCGGTTGTCCCACATCACGACGTCGCCCGGGCGCCACTTGTGGACGTGGACGAACTCGCGCCTCGTGGTCTCGTCCATCAGCTCGGCCAGCAGCTGGCGGGCGTCGCGGTCGTCCATGCCGTCGATCGCATAGGCGTGGCTCGCGATATACAGCGCGCGCCGGCCGTTGCTCGGGTTGAGCCAGCTCATCCGCCAGCGCACCGGCGGCAGCGCCTTACGCTCCTCCGCATTGGCCAGGTCGGGATGGATCTGGTCGCGGCTATTGGCATAGGAGTGGGTCGCGATCGCGTCCTCGAGTTTGCCCCGCAGGTCGGACGGCAGGCGCTCCCAGGCGAGCCGTGTCGAGGTGAACTCGGTGTCGCCGTCGGCGCCCGGCAGCACGCGCGCGCTCAGCACCGACGCGAGCGCCGGCGTCTTCTTGAACGATGAATCGGTGTGCCACAACGCATTGGCCTGCGCGGCCCGCACCTGGCGATGGTCGGGCGGCACGATCTCGCCCTGGGCACCGATGTTGGTCAGCCGCGAATAGAAGCCGCCGGCGCCGAGCGAGGCGACCTTGGTGAGTTCGAGCGGCCCAAAGGCGCGGCTGTAGGCGACCTGGATGTCGTCGGCGATCGGCTGGTCGCGGAACAGCAGCAGTGAATGTTCCTCGAAGGCGGCGCGCACGGCCTTGTAGGCCTCGCCGTCTGAGGCGACGTCGAGGATGGTGACCCCGCGCACTTCCACACCGAATCCAGGCCCAAGCGGCACGAGTTCCATGTCGTTTCCTCCTGCGACTCTGCTATTCCCTTGATTCTATCGCATCGCAGCCGGCGGTCGCTATAGTACGATTCTTGCACCGAAAGCAGCGCAGACTACTGATGGCCGCCTCTCCCGCTCCCCGCCTTGCTTTCGTTGCCGGGCCGACCAAAGCCGCCCGCATCGCCAAGGCAGCGCTGGAGAAGCGCTATGACGGTGTTTCGCCAGCCGAAGCCGACGTCCTCATCGCGCTGGGCGGCGACGGGCTGATGCTCCAGACCCTGCATCGCAACCTGCGCCGCCGCACGCCGATCTTCGGCATGAACCTGGGTACTGTCGGCTTCCTGATGAACACCTACCGCGTCTCCGGACTGACGACGCGGCTCAGGAAGGCTCGGCACGTCTCGCTGACGCCACTACGCATGATCGCCACCGACGAGCGCGGCAAGACCCATGACATCATCGCCATCAACGAAGTGTCGCTGCTGCGCTCCAGCAGACAGACCGCTCGTATCGGCGTGAAGGTCGACGGCACCGTGCGTCTCCCCGACCTCTATTGCGACGGTGCGCTGGTCGCCACGCCCGCCGGCTCGACCGCCTACAATCTGTCGGCGCATGGCCCGATCCTGCCCCTGGGTGCCGACCTGCTGGCGCTGACGCCGATCAACGCTTTCCGCCCGCGACGCTGGCGCGGTGCGCTGCTGCCGCGCCGTTCCCGGGTCGAGTTCACCATCCTCGAAGCCAAGAAGCGTCCCGTCGCCGCTGCCGCCGATTCGGTCGAGATCGCCAACGTGACGAAGGTGGTCGTGACCGAGGCGGCCGACATCGGCCTCACCCTGCTGTTCGACCCCGAGCACGACCTCGAGGAGCGCATCCTCAAGGAGCAGTTCGCGCCTTGAGCCAGGCCAAGGAACTTCCGTTCAAGCCGGAGCGCAAGCACATCATCGGCCATGACGGCATCGGTCCGGTCGTGCTGGCGATCGCGATCGGCGGAGCGGGCGGCTTCCTGTTCAACTGGCTGAAGATGCCGCTCGCCTGGATGCTGGGCTCTTGCCTGTTCACGACCGTCGCCGCCTTCGCGGGCCTGCGCGTCGGCATGCGGGTACGACTGCGCCAGGGCATGATCATCGTCCTGGGCGTGCTGCTGGGCTCGGGATTCAGCGCCGACCTCGTGCAGCGGCTCGGCCAATGGGCGATCAGCCTCGGCATCGTATCGCTGATGACGCTCAGCGCCGCCACACTCTGTTATCTCTGGCTGCGCCGCACCACCGACTGGAATCGCCAGACCTGCTACTTCGCCGCCATGCCGGGCGGATTGAACGACATGACCATTCTGGGCGGCGCCATGGGCGGCGAGGAGCGCGCGATCGCCTTGGCCCAGGCGCTGCGCATCCTCACCGTGGTGATGACCATCCCGGTCTGGTACCGGCTGGTGAACGGCGCGCAGACCAGCGTGCTCACCCTGGCGCATGGGCCGACCGGCAACGACTGGCGCGACTATGCCATCCTGATCGCCTGCGGCCTGATCGGCGCCGCGATCGCCCGGACGCTGCGCCTGCCGGCGGCCTTCATGATGGGGCCGATGATCTGCAGCGCCATCGCCCATCTCGGCGGCTTCACGGCCTCCAAGCCCCCCGGCGAGCTGATCGCGGCAGCCCAGGTCGTGGTCGGCGCCGGTATCGGCTGCCGCTTCGTCGGCGCGGCGATCGAGAAGCTGCACAAGGAGATGGCCGCGTCGATCGGCGCGGCAGTGATCATGATCGGAGTGGCCGTCGCCTTCGCCAAGATCTCGGTCGCGCTCACCGGCCTCAACCTCGACGCGGTCGTGCTCTCCTACGCGCCCGGCGGCTTCGCCGAGATGAGCCTGATCGGCCTCGCGCTCGGCATCGAGATCGCGATGGTGGCGACCCACCATCTGTTCCGGCTGTTCCTGATCCTGCTCACCAGCCCGATCGTGTTCCGCGTCTGGCTCCGGCGCGCGGAAGTCCCTTCCTGATCCAGAGACAATCGTCCCGCGTCCCGCCGGGTTGGGATGCTCAAAACGCCGGCCCGCTTGCATTTCAGGCCATTCGTCCCAGATCGTGCGCCACATGCATATTGGGACGATTGTCGAATTGGCGGGACGCGGGACGTTTTATCCACAGCCTCTTCGGCTGCCGCCCTACGCCCTCGTCGTGATGCCGCCATCAACCACCAGCAGGTGGCCGTTGACGTAGGCCGCGTCGTCGGAGGCGAGAAACAGCGCGGCATTGGCGGTGTCCCAGCCGGTGCCCATCTTGCCGGTCGGCGAGGCCCGGTGGCGGATGGCGATCATCTTGTCGTAGGCCTGATTGTGGTCCTTCTCGCCCTTGGCGTACTGCTCGGCGAGGAAGTCGATCATCGGCGTGTGCATCAGACCGGGCAGGATGGCATTGCAGCGGATGCCCTTCTCCGCGTACTGCGAGGCAATGGCCATGGTGAGCGCGTTCACCGCGCCCTTGCTGGCATTGTAGGCGATGTAGCTCACGCCCTTGGGCGAGCGGATCGAGGCGATCGAGCTCACGTTGACGATCGCGCCGCTACCCTGCTTCTCCATCACCGGCAGCACGTGCTTGGCGGTCAGGAAGAAGCTCTTCACGTTGACGTCGAACACGCGGTCCCACTCGTCCTCGCCGAGCTCGACCGGCCCGCCGGTCGAGCCGATGCCGACATTGTTGTCGAGCACGTCGATGCGGCCCCACTTGGCGACGCAGGCATCGACCATCGCCTTGACCGAGGCGTTCTTCGAGGAGTCGGCCTCGAAGGCCATCGCCTCGCCGCCGTCCTTCTGGATCAGGCCGACCGTCTCCTCGGCCGCGGCGCGCTTGAGATCGACGCACATCACCTTGGCGCCCTCGCGCGCGAAGGTGACGGCGGTGCACTTGCCGTTGCCCCAGCCCGGCCCGCTCGAGCCCGCGCCCACCACGATCGCCACCCGGTCCTGCAGCCTGCCCGCCATTGCCGTTTCCTCCGTTTGCATGGACTGTAGCATCCCATGACCGACCACAAAGACTTCATGCGTCAGGCGATGGAGCTCGGCGAGACCGCCGGCCGCGAAGGCGATCTCGGCATCGGCTGCGTGATCGTGCGCGACGGCCAGGTGATCGGCCGGGGCCGCAATCGCATGAACACGCAGCGCAACCCGATGGTCCATGCCGAGACCGACGCCATCGCCGACGCCCTCAAGGCGCTCGGAAGCACCAATCGGTCCGCGGATACCGCGGACCTGTGGGGTGCCACGCTCTACACCACCATGGAGCCGTGCCCGATGTGCGCCGGCGCGATGATGAATACCGGCATCGGACACTGGGTCATGGGCGGCCGCTTGAAGGCGGTCGGCCGCGCCTATGGCCAGTATTCGGCCGAGAGCTTCGTGAAGTTCGTCGCCGCCGACGTGGAGATCACCACAGGCATCCTGGCCGAGGAATGCGAAGCCCTGCGCAATCGCTACATGCCGCGCTGAGTTCCCCATCATGTCCAACTCTCCCATGATCGATCACAAGGACTTCATGCGCCAGGCGCTCGAGCTGGCGGCCGAGGCCGACCGCGACGGCGACATGGGCGTGGGCTCGCTGATCGTGCGCGACGGCGAGATCGTCGGCCGCGGCCGCAATCGCATCCACACCAAGCGCGACCCGTTGGGGCACGCCGAGACCGAGGCGATCGCCGAGGCCTGCCGCGCGCTCGCCACCGACGCGCTCAAGGGCTGCACGCTCTACACGACGATGGAACCCTGCCCGATGTGCGCCGGCGCGCTCCTGAACGCCAAGGTCGGCCATTGGGTGCTGGGCGGCCGCTTCAAGTCGGTCGGCCGCACCGATCTCGGCCGCTATTCGGTCGAGGCCTTCGCGAAATTCATGGATGCCAACATCAAAGTCACGACCGGCATCCTCCAAACCGAATGCGAGATGCTGCGCAGCCGCTTCTTCCAGCGCTGAGCTACTTCTTCCGCAGGTGATGGGTCAGCGCCAGCCCGACGCAATGGCGCAGCGCCCGCACCGGCAAGCGCCCACCCGGATCGAACAGCAGGGCGCGCTTGCCGTCGAAGCGAAAAGTATCGGGGTAGAGTTCGCGGAACTTGGGCACCAGGCCGCTCTGGCAGTGGAAATAGATCGCGTAACCGTCGCCCTTCTTTAGGCGATCGATGCGCACCGTCGAGCCGCTACGCGTTGCTTCCGTCAGGTAGCTCGGCTGACCCCATTTCAGGGTCTCGGTGAGCGGGCCAACACCGTCGAGGCGCGCCGCCACGTCGAATACCAGTTCGCGCAGCGCCAGCAGGCGCTTCCGCAAAGTGGCCGGATAGGCTTCGAACACGGCAGCCACCGCCGGGTCGGCGAATCGCTTCATCGCTGGACCGTAACACGCTGCGCATGGAATGCTCGCGCCAACGACAAGATCGGGAGGATCACTTGCTTCGACGCCGCTTCGTCACCGCCGCAGCCGCCTCGGCTTCGGCTGCTATTTTTCAGGCGCGCGCCGACACCTGGCCGACGCGCCAGGTCAAGGTCGTGATCCCCTACCCGCCCGGCGGGCCGACCGACGTCTCGATCCGCATCGTCATGGAGAAGGTATCCCACCTGCTCGGCCAGCCGATCCTGTTCGACAACAAGGGCGGCGCCTCGGGCATGATCGGCGCGGAGTACGCCAAGACCCAGCCGGCCGACGGCTACACCTTCCTCGGCAACACCATCGCCATGATGGCGATCACCCGCCA
>DASXQC010000339.1:0-2755 GCA_036493235.1 Reyranella sp. | reverse complement strand
GCGGTGTCGAGCAGGCCGTGCTGCTCCATCTGCCCCTGGATCTCGACCAGCGTCTCGCCCAGCCGGCGCAGCAGCGCGACCGAGGCCGGCTGGTCGTTGACGAAGGCGCGACCGCGCCCGTCGCTGCCGATCGTGCGACGGAGCGTCAACACATCCTCGTCGTCGAGACCCTGCTCGGAGAGGATCGCGTGCGCGGCATGCGCCTTCGGCAGGTCGAACGAGGCAGCCACCGAGGCCTGCGATGCGCCACGGCGCACCGCCGCCGAATCGGCCCGGGCGCCCAGCGCCAGGCCGAGCGCATCGATCAGGATGGATTTGCCGGCGCCGGTCTCGCCGGTGAGGGCGCCCAATCCGGAGTTCGCGCCGTGCGCAAAAGTAAGGTCGAGCTTTTCGATCAGCACGAAGTCGCGGATCGAAAGCGAGAGCAGCATGCCAGCCGTCAGAACAGCCCGAAGAACCAGCCGCCGCCCGAAGAACTATCGGCGGGGCTGCCTTCGCCGGTCACCAGGTAGTAGCTGTCCTGGTACCAGTCGCTACCCGGGAAGTTGTAGCCGAGCACCGCCGCCGTCTCCTTGGCCTCGTTCTTTACGCCGAGCGCCAGGTAGGACTCGACCAGGCGGTGCAGCGCCTCGGGGACGTGGGTCGTCGTCTGGTAGCGCTCGATCACCGTCCGGAAGCGGTTGATCGCGCCGACATACTGGTGCTGCTTCTCGTAGTAGCGGCCGATGTCCATCTCCTTGCCGGCGAGATGGTCGATGGTCAGCTCGACCTTGAGGCGCGCGTCACGGGCGTAGGGCGTGTCGGGAAAGCGCTTGGCGACGTCCGACAGCGAGTCGAGCGCCTGCTGCGTCATGCGCTGGTCTCGGCCGACGTCGGAGATCTGCTCGTAGTAGCAGAGGCCCTTCAGGTAGTAGGCGTAGGGGATGTCGCGGTGGCCGGGATGGAGCTGGATGAACCGGTCGAGCGCGATGATGGCGTCGTCGTACTTGTTCGACTGGTAATAGGTGAACGCCGCCATGATCTGCGCCTTGGTCGCCCACACCGAATAGGGATGCTGGCGGTCGACCTCCTCGAACTCCTTGGCGGCCGTCTTGTATTCCTGGCGGCCGAGGTCATCGAGCGCGCGGTTGTATAGCACCTCGACCGGCTGATCGGTGAAGGTCTCGTCCTTGTCGGAGCTGAACCAGCCGCAGGCGGTCAGTGACGACGCGAGCGCCAGCGCCAGAAAAGGGCGCGCGCGACGAACCAGAAGAAACGCTTTCGACATATCCCATCCGTGAAGCCGGTTTGCGGGAGGTTATATCACGCAGAACCCAAAAAAAGAGGGGCCGAAGGCCCCTCAAGAAGATGCATGGAGAACGCTACACAGGCCCTCAATCAGTTGGCTTGACGACGCAAAAATGCCGGGATTTGCAGGTCGTCGTCATCGCGCGCCGGCTTCGCACGCTCAGTGACGTCGAGGTTCATCGACGGCTGGGCAATCGGCTTGGGCGCCGGCTTCGGCGCCACGGCCACGACGTTCTCCGGCATGGGGGCACGGGGGGCCATTGACGGATCGACCGGCGCCATGGGCGCCGACGCCGTCTTCGGCGCGGAGAAGGCGCCGGTGATGCGCTGGAACAGGTTCGGTGCGCGGCTCTCGCCCGCCGCGGGACGCGCGACCGGCCGGGTCATCGGCTCGCCCGCACGCACGGCCGGCCGAGTGGCCGGACGCGAGACCCGCCAGTCGTTCTCGTCGACCATCGGCTTCTGCGGGGCCGGCGCGGGCGCCGCTGCAGGAGCCGCGACCGGCATCGGCGCCGAGGCGGCGATCGGCGCGGGCGCCGCAATCGGAGCGACCGGGACGCTGACCATTACTTCGATCGGCGGCGCCATGACGGGCTCAGGCACGTCGGCGTAATAGACCGGTTCCGCAGCTTCCATCGCCACCGGCATCGGCGGAGCAACAGGCGCCGGCGGCGCGACCGGAGCCATGGCGACTGGTGCCGGCACAGGGGCAACGGCGACGGGAGCCGGCGTGGCCATCGCGGCAGCCGGCATGGCGACGCGGCCGACCGGCGGCGCGACCGGGCGGCTCAACGCCGGCTGGCCGGTCTGCATCGGCCGGCTCATGTCGAGGTTGAGGTAGTTCGGCGCGGGCGCCTGCGCTGCCATTGCCGAGATGCCGGTGGAAACCACCGACACGCGCATGCGGCCCTGCATCGAGGCGTCGAAGGTCGAGCCGAAGATGATATTGGCGTCCTGGTCGACTTCCTCGCGGATGCGGTTGGCCGCCTCGTCGACCTCGTGCAGCGTCATGTCGAGGCCGCCGGTGATGTTGATGAGCACGCCCTTGGCGCCCTTCATCGAGTGATCTTCCAGCAGCGGGTTCGAGATGGCCGATTCGGCCGCGACGCGCGCACGATCCGGGCCCTCGGCCTCGCCGGTGCCCATCATCGCCTTGCCCATCTCGCCCATCACCGTGCGGATGTCGGCGAAGTCGAGGTTGATCAGGCCGGGCATGACCATGAGGTCGGTGACGCCGCGCACGCCCATGTGCAGCACGTCGTCGGCCATCTTGAAGGCGTCGGCAAAGGTCGTCTTCTCGTTGGCGATCTTGAACAGGTTCTGGTTCGGGATGACGATCAGGGTGTCGACCACCTTCTCGAGCTCGGTGATGCCCTGATCGGCCGACTGCATGCGGCGGCGGCCCTCGAAGTGGAACGGCTTGGTGACGACGCCGATGGTCAGGATGCCCTGCGCGCGCGCCGCCTCG
>DASXQC010000338.1:0-3982 GCA_036493235.1 Reyranella sp. | reverse complement strand
GTACGTGTTCGACGCCGACGGCCGGCGCTACCTCGACATGTACAACAACGTGCCCTGCGTCGGTCACGGCAACCCCGTTGTCGTCGAGGCGATGGCCAGGCAGCAGGCGACGCTCAACGTCCACAGCCGCTACCTGCACGAAGGCATCGTCACCTTCGCCGAGCGTCTGGCAGGCCTGCACGGACCCACCATCGAGAGCGTGATCTTCACCTGCTCGGGGACGGAGGCGAACGAGGTCGCGTTGCGCATGGCGCGCATGGCGACCGGCAAGCGAGGCATCGTCTGCACCAACGCCACCTACCACGGCAACAGCGAGGCCGTCGGCAAGATGACCCGCATCGGCAACGGTGCCAACACCGCGGGCGACGTGCGGGCGATTCCGTTCCCGGAGAAACTCCGCCCACTGGTGCCGGGCGCCAGTGAGGACGAACTCTGCGAGGCCTATCTCGACCGCTTGCGCCAGGCGATCCGCAGCTTCGAGGAGGACGGCACGGGCTTCGCCGGGCTGATCGTCTGCTCGATCTTCGCCAACGAGGGACTGCCCGACATGCCGCGCGGGTTCATGCCGCGCGCCGCCGAGATCGTGCGCGCCGCGGGCGGCCTGGTGATCGCCGACGAGGTCCAGGCGGGCTACTGCCGCACCGGCCAATGGTGGGGCTACGACGTCACCGGCTTCACGCCCGACATCGTCGTCACCGGCAAGCCGATGGGCAACGGCCTGCCGCTGGGCGCCACCGCCGCGAGTCGCAAGCTGGTCGAGGGCTTTCGCGCGGCCACGCGCTATTTCAACACCTTCGCCTCGAGCCCACTGCAGGCGGCGGTCGGCATGGCGGTGCTCGACGTCATCGAGCGCGAGGGCCTGGCCGACAATGTCGCGAAGGTGGGCGCGTTCCTGAAGGCGGCGCTCAGCCAGCGCAAGGCCCGCTTCGCCTCGATCGCCGACGTGCGCGGCCATGGGCTGTTCGTCGGCGTCGAGATCGCGAAGAGCGATGCGGACCGCACGCCCGATGCCGACGGCGCGATCGATATCGTCAATCGCCTCAAGGACAAGGGCTTCATGACGAGCAATGCCGGCGCCCACCGCAACGTGCTGAAGATCCGCCCGCCCCTCACTTTCGCGCGGAAGCATGCCGAGGACTTCCTCGTCGCGTTCGATGAAACGATGGCCGAAGTAGATGGATAAGGAGGCCATCGGCCGCACCTTCGCGCCGGCTGCCCGGGCCGCCCTCCCCGCCTTTCCGATCGATGCCAGCGACCTTACGTTGGTCTCGCTGGCCGAGAACGTCACGTTCAAGGTGACCGATCGCGACAACGCCTACGTGCTGCGCCTGCATCGGCCGGGCTATCACACGCTCGACGAATTGGTCTCCGAGCGCGCCTGGATCCGCGCGCTGGCCGACGCCGGCATCGACGTGCCGAGCCCGGTACCGACGCGCGACGGCCGCGACTATGTCCCGGTGACGATCGATGCGACCGGCGAGCAGCGGTTCGCCGGCATGCTGCGCTGGACCGAAGGCCGCCTGCTGTCGCACGTGCTCGCCGAAACCCGCGATCCCACAGTGGTCGAGGATTACTTCGCCCAGTTGGGCGCCCTCACCGCGGCAATGCACAACCAGGCGAGCGCCTGGCAGCCGCCGCCGGGCTTCACGCGCCACGCACTCGATCGCGACGGGCTGATGGGCGAGGCGCCGCACTGGGGCCCGTTCTGGGAGCATCGCTCGCTGTCGGCCGCCGAGCGCCGCCTGCTGCTCGATGCCCGGGGATACATGCGCGACAAGCTCGGCCGGTTGAGCCGCGACCCGTCGGTCTACAGCCTGATCCATGCCGACATGCATCCCGGCAATATCCTGATCGACGGCGACCGGCTGACGGTCATCGACTTCGACGATGCCGGGTATGGCTGGCACCAGTACGACATCGCCGTCGTGCTCACTTACTACCAGAGCAAGCCGAACGCGCGGGAGATCGAGCGCGCCTTCCTCGACGGCTATCGCGCCACCCGGCCGGTGTCCGACGAAGCCCTGAGCTTGATCCCAATGTTCCGTCTGATCCGCTGGATGGCGTCGATCGGCTGGTTCCACGAGCGCCCCGAGCTCGAGCCCTCCTCGGTATTCGAGAAGCGCAAAGCCTGGGTGCTCGAGAAGTGCGCCGCGCTATGACGGATAACGCATGGACCTGAGGAACGTCGCCCTCGCCGCCGGAAGCACCGTGCTGGCGGCGCTGGTCGGCCTCTGGATCGCCGCCTATGCGACGGTGCCCAACCCGCAGCTCGTCACGCAAGGCAGCGGCTTCGTCGCATTCGATCCCGAGATCGGCATGGTGCCGAAGCCCAACGCGAGAACGCATCGCATCGACGGGCCGACGCCCAACCGCGGCCCGCTGGTCTACGACATCTATACCGACGATCGCGGCGCGCGTGTCGACACGCCGGGCCAGAAGAGCCCCAGCCACGTCGACATGATGGTGATCGGCTGCTCCTTCACCTTCGGCCATCCGATCCAGAATCCCGACACTTATGCCGCCCATCTGCGCCGCGACCTCGGCGTCAGCGTGTCGAACTTCGCCTTGGTGGGCTACGGCACGACCCAGTCGCTGCAGATGCTGAAGCGCAACCGCGACCTCAAGCCGAAGCTGGTCGTCTACGGCTTCATCACCGCCCATCTCGACCGCAACGTCATGGCCTGCGCGCCGTCCTACCATCCGTTCTGCCTCGACGTCAGCCACGTCGCCTGGGACGAGGCCGGCAAGCCGCGCCTCGAACCACCGCGGAGCGACGGCGTGAGCCGCGCGCAGGAGCATCTCGACCGCGACTATTACAATCCGGCAATCTGGCTGACCCACGGCGTCGACGTGATCCAGGGTCGGCTCGAGAAGAGCTGGGACGACGACCACTTCCCGACCATGGCGCGGCGCGAGGAGGCGTTCGCGTTCCAGCTGCACGACATGCAACGCACCGTGGCCGACATGGGCGCCCAGTTGCTCGTCGTCTACATCCCCTGGCGCTACGAACCCGCGCCGCCAGAGCTGGCTCGCGCCATCGGCAAGACCCGCCTGCTCGATCTCACCTTAGCCTTCGAGCGCCACCGGGATGCCGGCGAGCAGCTCTACGTCGTCGATGACGGCCATCCAAACGAGGCCGCGCACGCCATCATCGCCGACGAGATCGAGCGCTACACCAGGCGCGAGGGATTGCTCTAGGCGATATCGGCAAAACGCCACCTCATCCTGAGGCGGCGCGAAGCACCGTCTCGAAGGATGGGCAACAAACAAGGTGCTCGTGCCCACCCTTCGAGACGCGGCCTAGGGGTCGCTCCTCAGGGTGAGGTGATTGAGTTCGATTGCGTTGACTCTGCCTTAGCTGCTTTCCGCGTGCATGATCTCGCCGAACAGGTCCCAGCTGTCCTTCTTGAAGCGGGAAAGCTGCACGGCCTGGATGGGATAGAAGTCGGTCGGGCTGGTGTTCACGGTGATCCCCGGCAGGAGCATGGGAACCCGGAATTTCTGGAAGCTCGAGGCCTGCTTCATCAGGTTGGCGCGCGTGAGGTTGTCGCCGCAACGTTTCAGCGTCTCGTGCATCAAAGTCGATGCGGCGTAGCCGTAGACATGGTTGGCATCGGCCTTGTTGGCGCCCGGCATGTTCTTGTCCATCCAGGCGCTCCAGGTCTTCATCTCCTCGTCGTTGTCCCACTGATGGTCGGTCGCATCCTTGAGGTACGACGCCGTGATGATGCCCTCGCTGTTGTCGAACCCGGCCGGCTTCATGACGGCGGCGACCGAGACCGAGACGTTCACGAGATAGTGCGCCGGCTTCCAGCCGATGTCGGCCGCCTTGCGGATCGCTTGGGCGGCCTGCTTCGGCGCGGTGATGTTCATGAAGACGTTGGCGCCGGAGTCCTTGAGCTGGATGATCTGCGAATCGACCGTGGGATCGGTGACCTCGTAGGTGACCTGCTTGACGATCTTGCCGAGGTTGTCCTTGCCA
>DASXQC010000337.1:0-6234 GCA_036493235.1 Reyranella sp. | reverse complement strand
TGCCTGGAAGCAAATGGCAGCCGCGGGCGTTCAGCGTATCCAGTCAGGCGACATCCAAAGCACCTGAGCCTGACGGACGGACAAGATGGCGGGACCGCCTTGAGGTGCTCCCTGCAAGGAACGTCCTCTATGGAAAAACCGGCTCGCCGTAGGGATAAAACTTCTTCAGGTCGACATTCTGGTAGGGCAGCCCCTCCAACCGCCCCGTGCCGAGGAAGGGCTCGACCGGCTCGACCAGCAGGATGGTCTTGGCGAAGCCCGAATCGTCGAAGCCGCGGCGGAAGTGCACCCGCGACTTGATGGCGAACACCTTGTACTGGTCGGCGCCAAAGCCCGCGAGGTCACTGGGATACATGACCTGCGTCAGGTACTCGCTCAGGACCACGAGATTGTTCCGGCCGAAGGCGACGCTGACCCAGTCGCGGTTGAAGGCGCGGACGACCAGCGCGATCGTGCCCTTCACCCGGACTGGCGCGCCGGCGGATTCGTCGGCCAGGCCACCGACCTCCATGTCGAACGGATCGCCCGCCTTCAGGCCCTTTTCCTTCACCGCCTGCACGGCTTTGCGGTCGGCGATCGTGCCGATCATCGTGTCCGACAGGTCCTGCTTGATCACCTGGTCGAGAATCCAGGTCGCCGAGCCCGAACGGTCGGAGTGGTCTGCCAGCACGACCGGGAAATCACCGCGGGCGAGCGCCTGCTTGGCGAGCGTCACGCCCTCGGGAATCGGATGGACCTTGGCGGTGTTCAGCAGGTCCTTGCGCCGCCGCCACGCCCAGGCGGCGACGTCGTCGGCCGCCTTGCGGGCGAGATCGGCATTGCCGTTGGTCATGCACTGGATGGTCATGCCGACATCCGGTACGTCGGCGAACGGGAAGCCGAAGAACACGTTCATATAAAGGTCGGGCTCGCGCGCCTCCCAGACCAGCGCGCGCTGCACCAGGTCCATCCACGGCGAGGCGCCGGTCCACTGCAGGACGGTCGCGGTCAGGATCGGCACCTTCACCGTGACCGTCGTCGGCTTGTAGTCGCCGCGGATGGCGCGGATCAGCATGCGGGCCGCGCGCTCGCCCTGCAGGCGGTCGTCGTAGTGCGGAAAGTACTTCACACAGAAGGCAAAGTCGGAGTGCGCGAGGAATTCCTGGTCCTCGTTGCCGTGAGGATCGAACGTGCCGGCGATGAAGGCGCTGCGCCCCACCACCTCGCGCACCCGGCGGGCGATGTCGGCCTCGGGCCGGGGAACCCCGCGCACGCCCATCGCGCCGTGCAGGGCGAGATAGACGCCGTCCCATTTCCCGCCAGCCTTGAGCTCGGCGATCTGGCGGCTGAGGAAATGTTCGTAGGCCTCCTGCGTGATCCAGCCCGAGCCGGTGCCGGTCTTGGGCCACAAGGGCGATTCGATACCGACCAACTCGACGCCTACGTGCTCGCGTGCCACCTTCACGAAGCCGCCGATGTAGGAGCGCCGCTCCCAGCCGAGCAGCGCTTCGCCCTTGGCCGGCGAGCCTTCGTAGACGAAGTCGTCGAGCGTGGTGTCGTTGGGGAGGAACGTCACCGTTTCGTGGGCGAAGTTCAGGACGGCGATGCGGATCGGCTGGGTCATAAGCAAAGACGTTACTCGGGAGGGAGCAAATGGCAAATCGCGTGATCGACGCAGACGGCCATATCTGCGAGCCGACGGCGGTGTGGGACGAGTACATCGAGAAGAAGCACCGCGCCGATGCGATCCGCGTCGTGCGCGACAATGACGGCAAGGACTGGATCTCGATCAACGGCCGCGTCCGTCGCAACCTCAGGCCGGCCGCGGCCTGCGTGCCGTGGGGCATGGACGATCCCAACAAAGTGCCGACCTGGGACGACATCCTGCCCGGCTCGTACGACGGTGGCGCGCGCGCCACGGTGCTGGAGGAGGAAGGCATTGAGCGCACGCTGCTCTATCCCTCGCTCTACCTGATCGCGGGCGACATCGAGGATCCCACGGTCGCCGCCGCCTGCTGCCACGGCTACAACGAATGGATCGCCGACATGTGCCGCGACGGGCGCGGCAGGCTTGCGGCGGTCGGCATCGTGCCACTGCAGAGCGCCGAGCTGGCCGCGAAGGAGGTCGAGCACATCGCGAAGCTCGGGCTCAAGGGCGCGTGCTTCCGGCCCGAGCGCTACAAGGGCCTCGCCCTCTATGACGATTCGCTGAAGCCGTTCTGGGAGCGCGTCGCCGGCAACGGCCTGTTCGCCGCGGTGCATGGCAGCTTCGGCGCGCTGATGCCGTCCTTCGCGACTGGCCGCTACGACAACCTCTTCTTCAGCCACATGATCTGCCATCCGTTCGAGCAGATGGCGGCAATGCTCGACATCGTCGCCGGCGGCGTGCTCGAGCGGCATCCGACCTTGCGCGTGGCGTTTCTCGAATCAGGCGCGGGCTGGCTGGAATACTGGCTCGACCGGCTCGACGGCCATTTCGAGTCCATGCACCAGCACGTGCCGTGGATGAAGCGCAAGCCGACCGATCTGTTCCGCGAACAATGCTTCATCTCGATCGAATCGGACGAGGCGCACCGTCTGCCGCGGCTCAGGGAGATGGGCGTCGACGGCTGCGTTTTCTGGGGCGCCGACTACCCCCACTATGATTGCACCTACCCCGGCGCGGTCACCGAACTGGAGGCGCATCTAGCGCCGATCGACCCGGCGCTGGCCGACGGCATCCGCTGGCGCACTGCCGAGCGATTCCTAGGGCTGGCCTAGTGTCCCGGACTTCCCGCGGTTTCCACTTGCGTGGGAAGCCTCGAATGCCGATAGCACAAGGCTTTCGGGCGATTCTTCCCAGCTTCCCACCACCCCCTCTTTTGTCATTTCCTGTGGATAAATCCACGGCTGGCGCGCTAATTCAGCGGCGCTTCTGCCTGGATGACCGCTCGCTGCTCGAGCATGGCGCCGACCAGGTTGGTCACCCCCAGGCCGACCAAGATCAGAACTGCCAGGATAACTAGATCACGCATGTCCGGCATCGTCCCCTCGACACCTCGAAACGCAGCACGGCCGCAAAAGTTGCGTGGCTGGTCTAGCTCAGCGCGCCAACTCGCAGGTCTTCTTGAGCTCGGCGCAGACCCGCATCACGGCGGCGACGACCTCCGAGGAGGCCGCCTGCTCGCCCGGCCGGGTCCGGCCGGCGATCAGGAGCTGCGACAGCCCATCGTTCATCTCAACGACGTTGAGCGTCGCCGTGCGGTCGCCCTGGGCAACCTGCAGCCGCCGGGCGCCTGGATCGGACATGACGATGCGCACCGCCCGATTGTTCTTCGCCCGCTCGAGCGCCACGGCGAACACCTTGTCGGCCGGCGCCTCGAGCATCACCGAGGCGAAGTCGTAGCCCGCCTGGCCGTTGGTGCCCTCCTCGGTCATGCGATGGATGCGCTGCACCGCTTTGCGGGCGATGAACACGGCCTGTGCCTCGGCCACCGCCGGAACCAGCACCGCCATCGCCACGATCGCCAATACTCCCCGCTTCATCTGCTCCTCCGTTCGCTCACGAAGAAATAGTCGCTGTCGAACGAGTCGACGTGCCGGATGCCGATCTTCGCCAGCCGATCGATCATCCGGCGCGGACGATCATCGTCCAGTGATTCGGCCCCGGTCCAGACCTCGATCTGCAGAACACAGTGGTTCTTCGCGAGCAGCGGCAGCAGGCCGTCGAGCGCCGCCTCCTCGTGGTTCTCGACGTCCATCTTCACCACCAGCAGCTTGCCGGCGAAGTCGAGCACGCTGTCGATCCGCACCGCCTCGCAGGCGACGGTGTCGCGCGCCGCCTCGACGAGGTGGGCGCCGCCGCGGTTGCGGCTGTCGGCCCTGAGTCCGAAGGTCGCCGCGCGGTCGCTGGCGGCGAGCTTCAGCGCTTCGATCGCGGTGCTAGCGCCGTTGAGGAACAGGTTGGCCTGCAGTTGCGCGTAGTTCGCGGGATCGGGCTCGAAGGCGACGATGCGCTCGAACCAGCCCCTGCCGTGAGCGAGCAACGCGTAGAAGCCCCAATGCGCGCCGATGTCGAGGAACATCATACCGTCGGGGCAATAGCCGCGCTCCTTGTCGGCCAGCGCGAACAGCCGCTCGACGCTTTCGAGCTCCCAGATGCCCGAGGTGTGCAGCTCCCAGTCGACGGCGTTGCTGCGGTCGAGCAACAGGGTCAGACCTTGCCGGCGCTCGACGAGATAGCGGCCGTAGAAGACGTTCGCCCAGCCGGCCAACGCCAGCCGGACCGCTCCCCGGAGCAGCGGGATCCGCGCAACCCACCGGGGAGTCGGGATCATGGAAGGCGACGCGCCCTAGCGCGTCGGAACCGGGCGCTCGCCAGAATAGTCGTAGAAGCCGCGCTTCACCTTGCGCCCGACCCAGCCGGCTTCGACGTACTTCACGAGCAGCGGACACGGTCGGTACTTGGAATCGGCCAGGCCCTCGTGCAGCACCTGCATCACCGACAGGCAGGTGTCGAGGCCGATGAAGTCGGCCAGTTCGAGCGGGCCCATCGGATGGTTGGCGCCGAGCTTCATGCCGGTGTCGATCGCCTCGACATTGCCGACGCCCTCGTACAGCGCATAGACCGCCTCGTTGATCATCGGCAGCAGGATGCGGTTGACGATGAAGGCAGGGAAATCCTCGGCATTGACCGGCTTCTTCTCGAGCTTCACCACCACGTCCCGCACGGTTCGGAAGGTCTCCTCCTCCGTCGCGATGCCGCGGATCAGCTCGACCAGGCCCATCAGCGGCACCGGGTTCATGAAGTGCATGCCCATGAACTTGCCGGGGCGGTCGGTCACGGAGGCGAGACGCGTCACCGAGATCGACGAGGTGTTAGTCGCCAGCAGCACGTTGGGCGGCAGCCCCTCGCACAGCCGCTTGAAGATGTCGCGCTTCAGCGATTCGTTCTCGGTCGCCGCCTCGACCACCAGGTCGCAGTCGGAGAACTGCTTGAAATCGGTGCCGGTAGTGATGCGCCGCAGCGCGGCGTCCTTGTCCTCGGGCCGGATCATGCCCCGGCCGATCTGCCGGTCCATGTTGCGACCGATGTTGTCGATCCCCGAGTTGATGTGCGGCTGGTCGACATCCATCAGGCAGATGTCGAATCCCTTGAGCGCGCAGACATGGGCGATACCGCTTCCCATCTGGCCAGCGCCGATGACGCCGATGCGCTTGATCTCCATGACGGGCACTCCAGCGCTACTTCTTGTCCACCGCGGCGGTCAGTTCCGGCACAATCTGGAACAAGTCGCCGACGATACCATAGTCGGCGACCTGGAAGATCGGGGCTTCCTCGTCCTTGTTGATCGCCACGATGGTCTTGCTGTCCTTCATGCCGGCGAGATGCTGGATCGCGCCGGAGATGCCGACGGCAATATAAAGGTCGGGCGCCACCACCTTGCCGGTCTGGCCGACCTGGTAGTCGTTCGGCACGTAGCCCGCATCGACCGCTGCGCGGCTGGCGCCGACGCCGGCGCCGAGCTTGTCGGCCAGCGCCTCGATGATCTTGAAGTTCTCGCCGCTGCCCATGCCGCGGCCGCCCGACACGACGATCTTGGCCGAGGTGAGCTCCGGCCGCTCGCTCTTGGAGAGCTCGGCGCCGACATAGGACGACAGGCCCTTGGCGCCTTCGCCGCCGATCTGCTCGATCGCTGCCGAGCCGCCGGTGCCGACCGCCTTGAAGTTGGTCGGGCGGATGGTCACGACCTTGATCTTGTCGCTGGTCTGGACGGTCGCCATGGCGTTGCCGGCATAGATCGGCCGCACGAAGGTGTCGGGCGAGACGATCTGGATGGCCTCGGAGACCTGACCGACATCGAGCAGCGCCGCAACGCGCGGCGCCACGTTCTTGCCGACCGAATCGGCCGCCATGACGATGTGGCTGTAGTTCGGCGCGAGCTTCACCACCAGCGGCGCGATGTCCTCTGCCAGCCAGTTGGCGTAGGCCGCGTCCTCGACCTGCAGCACCTTGGTGACGCCCTGCAGCACGGCGGCCGACTTGGCGGCGTCACCGCAATCCTTGCCGGCGACCAGCACGGTCACGTCGGAGTCGAGCTTGGTCGCGGCAGCGACGGCGTTGGCGACGTTGGTGCGCACCGACTTGTTGTCGTGCGCCGCGACGACGAGAACGGCCATGGTCAGATCACTCCCGCTTCGTTCTTCAGCTTGTCGACCAGCTCGGCGACGGTCTTGACCTTGATGCCGCCCTTGCGCTTGGGCGGCTCCTCGACC
>DASXQC010000336.1:0-5880 GCA_036493235.1 Reyranella sp. | reverse complement strand
CTCGGGCGGCAGCGGCGCATGGGCGAGCACTTCCTGCGAGAGCGCCATCGCTTCGTCGCCGGCACCCTGCCGATAGGCCGCGGCCGCCTGAACCAGAATGAGCTCGGGCGGCGGCGCCTGTTTGCGGCGCTCGAGCTCGGCCCGCACCTCGCGCACCGTGCGCGCCGCGTCGGTCGTGGCACCGGCGCTGAGCTGCGCCACGGCGAGGTTGTAGCCGACGTCGCCGATCGCCGCGGCATCGTCGCGCTCGTAGGCGAGCACCAGCGCCGCGCGATACTGCTTGATCGCCTCCTTGGTCTGGTTCATCGCCAGAGCCCGCGTGCCGGCGCGATTGGCCTGCTCCAGCCGCTGGTCGGTTGGTGGGCCTTCGTCCGCCGGCTTGCCGCCGCTGCAGCCGACCAACACCAGAAGAAGGCCGAGCCCGAGAAGCCGAAGCATCACGGACGGACCTCGCTGGCCGGTGCACGCCGGCTCGATGCGGGCGTCGTCCCGCCTCCGCCGCCCAGCAGCCAGCTGCGCCGCAGTTGCCCCAGCAGCAGCTCGAGCTCGCGTGCCGTCGACTCGGTCTGCAGCAGCAGCGCCGGCATGGAATCGGCCGACGATGTGATGTTGGGGCTGGCCGCCGCGAGGTTCTTGGTAACGACCTGCAGCGAGGCCAGGATCGCGTCGGTGCGCTGCAGGATCGAGGCGATCTTCGCATCCTTCGCGTTCTTCTCCAGCTCGGCCACCAGGCCGTTGGCGTGCGTGACCGCCGACTGCGCTGCAGTCAGGGTGGCGGCGAGGTCAGTCGCCATCTTGTCGTCCGCCAGCAACTTGCCGACCGAGCCCTCGCCGCGCTCGACTCGCTGCGCCATCGACGCGGTCGATTGCAGGGTCTGGTGCAACGGCCCCGACGGACCGAGCGCCGCGTTGACGTTGGTGACGACCTTCTGCAGCTCGTCGAGGATCGGCACGATACGGCTGTGCACCTCGTCGACGATCTGGCCGATCGAATCGGTTGGCGCACGGTCGCTGTTGGCGGTCAGCACGGCGAAGTCCCAGTCGAGCTCGGGCCCGCGGCCGCGCGTGATGTCGACATAGGCGTTGCCGGCGATGCCGAACTGGCGGCGGATCACAACCTGCGAATCGCGGCGGATGAACGGCTTCATCTGCGTGTCGATGCGCGCCTCGGCATGCATGCGCTGGCTGGGATCGATGACGATGCGGCGGATCTCGCCCGCGCGCGTGCCGAGTATCTGCACTTCCGAGCCCTGCGACAGGCCCGACGTGCCTTCCTCCGGCAGCACGATGCGCAGGGTGAGCGAGGTCTGGAACCATTCCTTCAGCAGGCCGGCATTGAGCAGCGCGCCGATGAACAGCGCAACGCAGATCAGCACGACCGCGCCGACCGCCTGGTTGAACTGGTAGACGCCCAGGGTCGAGCGCTTCATCTCTGCCTCCGCGCGCGCGTGAGCCCGCGATCGTCGAGTCGCCACACATGGTCCGGACTCACGTAGCGCGCGGCCGGCGCGCTGTGCGCATGGAGCAGCCACAGGACGGCGCCGCCGCGGTCGTGCACGGCGCCGATCGCCTGGGCGATGGGCGTGCCCAGCTCGGCCATCGATTCGAGCGCCGGGTCGGCGATCAGCACGAGCTCGGGCGTACCGACGAAGGCCCGCACGCAGGCCGCCCGCACCAGGTCGGCGAGCGGCACCTGCTCGCTGGGCGCATTCGGCAGGCCCGGCATGCCGAAGCGTCGCGCCAGGATGGTCGCCTCGGCGATGGCTTCGGCCTCGGCCTGCGAGGTGTGATAGAGAAGCGGCGCCAGCGCCACCTGCGCGACCGGCATATGCGCGGGCCAGATCTGGCTGTCGATCACGGCGCCGATTCGACTGCGATGCGCCAGCCGGTCGTGATAGCCCTGCACGCTCCACGCCTGGCCGAGGCAATAGATCTCGCCCGATGGCGGCTCGACCAGGCCGAGGCAAAGGTCGATGAAGGCGCCCGCGTCGCCGTCCTCATCGAGCTCGACAACCGCGACCTCGCGGTGCGCAAGGTCGAAGTCGACCGTGCCGGCACCTCCGCGCTGGTGTGCACTGAGCGCCACGCCGCGCAGGGAGAGGACCGAGGACCGGGGCTCCATCTCACACCACCAGGTCGAACATGGCGCTGACCAGCAGGATGGCGAGCGCCACGCGCACGAAGCCGCGCGCCACCAGCCGCTGCAGTTCCCAGGTGCCGGTCGCGCGGGTCAGCGCGGTGGCACTGCACACCAGAGCAACCAGCGCACCGATGATCACTGCCTTGATCGGCGGCACGATGAAATCGCCGAAATCCATTGCGCGCACCACGTTCTGGCCGAACTGCCAGATTGGGAAAGTCACCAACCCCAGCACTGACGCCACCAGGTATCCAGTAACCAGGGTCGAGATCAGCAGGATGGTGCTGAGGCAGAATGCGCCGATCGCATATGCGGTCATGCGCGGCATCACCAGAAGCGCGATCGGGTCGATTCCCTGGCGCTCGAGCTGGCGCAGCCAGCCCCTGGGCCGCGCCTCACCCAGGTCGATGAGGATACGCGTGCCGGCCCGGCCGAAGATGATGAAGCCGACGACGACCGGCGCGATCTCTCGCACCAGCGAGCGCACGACGATCGCGCCGACGAGCTGGCTCTGGCCCGCCGTCTGCAGCCAGTAGACCACCTGCGCCACCAGGACGAAGCCCAGCACGATCCCTGTGCCGATCGTGGTCATCGCCGATTCGATCGCGACCCGATGCAACGAATCGTGGAACACGAAGCGTACCGGCCGGCGCCACGACTCCCGGCGCAGCGCCGCAGCCAGCACCGTCGCGGTGAAGGCTGCGAAGACCAGTGCCGTTTCGATCCGGCGGATGACAGAGGTGCCGGTCGCGGCCAGCAGGCGGCCGAACCGCGATCCGCGCTTCGTCGGCAGCGCGTCGGCATGCAGACTCACAGCGCGCCTGCCAGCACGAAAGTGCGCATCGGCCCAGTCTCCGGCAGGAAGTAGCTGCCGCGCTGGCGCAGCAGGAAGTCGGCCGACAGCAGGTGGTAGGCCGCTTCGGACACCGTGATCGCGCGCCGGCTGCCGCTCGCCGCCAGCACCTTGGCGACGCCGATCGCGCCGCCCCACAGGTTGCGGTCCGTCCCCCCGCCGAACGCCGAGGCCATCACCGGGCCGACATCGATGGCGATGCGGAACTCCGAGCCTTCGCCCCAGCCGCCGGTCAGGTCGCCCAGCCGGTCGCGCACGTCGAGCGCCGCCACCGCCACCAGCCGAGCCGCGATCGCCGGCGATTGTGCACCATCGGCGGCAGCGACCAGCACGACCTGGTCGTCGAGCAATGCCGCATAGCCGACGCTGTTCTGGGCCACCGCACGCTGGACCTCGTCGATCACTGCATCCATGCGAGCGCGGTCGTCGTCCTCGCCGCGACGGGCGACCGGCAGCCAGTCGGGCAGGCGGATCACCGCGACGGCCGCCTGATCGAGCCGGCCCGCGGCGAGATCGTCGGGCGACATTGCGAAATGGAGCAGCCGGCGCTGCAGCGCCACACGTCGGTCGCCCAGCGCGCGCTCGACCCGCTGCTCGGCGACCTCGCGTGCATCGGCTGGCGCGCTGGCCGCCGACGACGGCGTGGTGGCCGGCAGGTAGCGCAAGGCAAACAGGCTTGCGAGAGCGAGGCAGAACTCGGCCATGCCGTCGTTCTGCTCACCGGAGGATGGGTCCTCGACCTTCAGCATGCCGAGCAGGCGCTTGCCCGAATGGATCGGCGAGATGTGCACGCCCTCGCTGCCGAGCGGCTGCAGGTAGAGCGCGGCCAGCTCCTCAGTGCGCGGATCGCTGCGCGCCACGGGCGCGTCGATCTCGGCCAGGTCCTCGAGGGCGGCGAACAGCCTCGGGAACTCGTCGCGATAGAGCTCGGCGCCGGCGGTGTGGGCGTTGGACGACGGATCGAAATTGTCCTCGCACACCAGGGTGCGGCCGTTGGCGGCGAGATACCAGACGCCAACCCGCTTGGCCTGGCAGATCTCCGCGGCGCGTTCGGTCGCCTCGTGCACGCCGTCCGGTGTGTCGCGGTCCATCAGGTTGGAGCGCGCCGCGAGCTCGCCCAGCGTCCGGGCGCGCGCCTCGAGCGCCCCGTGGCGTTCGCGCGCCGCCCGGTCGCGCCGCTCGGCCTGGAGGCTGCGCCACATCATCAGCATGGCGAGTGCCGCCATCAGCAGGAACACCACGGCCGACAAAGCGAGCGCGAGCTTGCCGCTGGAGGCGACGAAGCCCAGGAAATCCGATTCGGGCGCCACGATCAGCACCGACCAGTTGCGGCCGGTCAGCGCCTTCAGCGCGCCGGACGAGACGATGATGCGCTGGCTGCCGAAGTCGAGCAGCTTGCGGCCGACGCCCTCGACCTTGAGCTGGTTGTAGATGCGGGTCAGCAGGGGATCGCCGAGCTCGTCGAGCTGCGGCAGCGTGGCGCCTTCCTTGGGGTTGGCGATCCAGCTGTCGGACGGGAAGGCGATCACACGGCCCTTGCCGTCGATCACCAGCGCCTTGCCGTGCAGGCCGATCTCGAGGCTTTTCAGAAAGGTACTGAGCGCGCTGAGCTCGATGTCGACGCCCAACACCGCGACCAAGCGCCGGTTCGCTGCATACTGAGGCAGGGCGTAGGTGATGCCTGGCCGCTTCAGGGTGAAGAAGACATAGGGCGCGGTCCAGAACGGACGTCCCTCGTTCATTGCGCCGATGAACCACGGACGGGTGCGCGGATCGAAGGTGTCGTTGGGATCCTCGGATCTCTCCACCGTCTCGCCTTCCTTGTTGCGGCGGGTCCAGGTGACGCGCGGGTTGCCGCCGCGCCGGTCGACCAGCTTGGTGTCAAAGCCGCCCTGCACATTGCGCGCGACGTAGAGGAAGTTACCGTCGGGATCGCCGTAGCTGAAGCCCGCGATCTGCCGATGCTTGCCGAGTGTCGCCAGCAAGAACGGCTCGACCGCCAGGGCACCGTCGAACACGCCACGCTCGCCGCCGATCGCCCGCGCCGATTCGAGGAACTGCTCGGCCGGCGCGAGATAGGCGCCCATCTGGATGGCGATGCGCTGGTCGATCGCGTCGAGCAGGTCGTTGGACAGCGTAACCGCGCCGCGGCGGTTGGTGTCGTAGACGTAGGAGGCGATCACCGCGGCGATGATCATGACCGCGACAACGGCCAGAATAGGCGCGCCGCCGACCACGAGCCGGCGCCAGCCGCGACTTCCCCCCGGGGGACGTACGGCCGGCTGCACCCGATCGGTTGGGTAGGTCACGGCCATGGGGCGATAGTCTCCAATGGCGAGGGCCGAAGCAACCGAGTTGAACCAGCCGGCCTCGATACAATTGCCGAACTGCAAGAAATAGTGGCGACACAGGCTTCCGCCGGAGGGGCTACCGGTGTACTGAGCGCGCCCCATCCCTTCCTCCCCAGTCAAATCGGGAGGGATTCGCTCTTCAGGATCCCGTATGCCTCCGCGTCAGGCGGTGCTCGGCATGGAGCACGCCTCCTTCTTCTACGGCTCGCAGCCGGTGTTTCGGAACGTCTCGTTCCTGCTCGACGGCGCCCGCACGGCGCTGGTCGGCGACAATGGCGCCGGCAAGTCGACCCTGCTGAAATGCCTGACCGGCGCCCTGGAACTCAACGGCGGAAACGTGATCCGCTCGCGCGGCCTGCGCGTCGGCACGGTGCCCCAAGACGTTCCCGACGGCCTTGCCGATCAAACGGTGCGCGAGGTGCTACACCGCTCGCTGGCGCGCGTCGGCCAGGATGACGACTGGTGGCGCCTCGACGTACTGGCCGAGGAGATCGGCGTCGCGGCGAACATCCTCGACAAGCGGTTCGGCGAGCTGT
>DASXQC010000335.1:0-2494 GCA_036493235.1 Reyranella sp. | reverse complement strand
GGCAATCCATTTCTATCCGCTGCTGGAGAACGCCATTCGCGCCGGTCTGAAGCGCGACGTGCCGAACCACATGCAGGCGATGGGCCGGCTGTTCGAGCGGCTGGCGAAGGTCGCACACGACAATCCGCTGGCGACGCGGCGTGAGGGCTACAGCGCCGAGCGGCTCGCGACCATCTCCGACGACAATCGCTGGATCTGCTTCCCCTATCCCCGCCTGATGAACGCCAATGCCATCATCGACCAGGCGGCGGCCGTGCTGATCACCTCGGTCGGCAAGGCCCGCGAATGCGGCATCCCCGAGGACCGCTGGGTGTTCCTACACGGCTGCGCCGACGGCACCGACACCTGGGTCGTGTCCGAGCGCGACCGACTCGGCGCCTCGCCTGCCATCAAGGGCTGCAACCGCCTCGCCCTCGACATGGCCGGCAAGAAACTGGCCGACGTGTCGGCCTTCGACCTCTACAGCTGCTTCCCGTCGGCCGTGGAGGTGGCGATGAAAGAGATCGGCCTCGCCGAGGACGATCCGCGGCCGATCAGCGTCACCGGCGGCCTGCCGTTCTTCGGCGGGCCGGGCAACAACTACGTCACCCACTCGATCGCCGAGATGATGAACGTGGTGCGCGCCAAGCCCGGATCGTTCGGCATGGTGACCGCCTACGGCATGTACCTCACCAAGCACTCCGCCGGCCTGTACTCGACCGCCCACACTGACGGCTCCTGGCGTCGCGAGGACCCGAAGACGCTGCAGGCCGAGCTCGACGCCGGCGCCAAGCGCCGGGTGAACACGGCGCCGTCGGGCAGCGGCACGATCGAGACCTACTGCGTGGCCTACGGAAAAAATGCCCCGGAAAAGGCCTATATCCTCGGCCGGCTCGACGGTTCGCGCGACCGGTTCGTCGCCATCACCCCGAACGACCCGGCCCTCCTTGCTGACATGCTGACGCGCGAGCAGCTTGGGCGTAAAATCACCGTAACGCAGCAGGACGGCCGCAACGTCTTCCGGCCGGTTTGAGGAACCCATGCCCCACGTGCTGAACGCCGCGCAGACGGCCGAATTCAACCAAAAGGGCTTCACCTATGCGCGCGGGCTGTTCGCGCCGGACGAGGTGAAGCTGCTGACCGAGGCGATGGAAAAGGATCCGGCGGTGCGCTCGAGCATCCTCGATCGTCGAGACGGCGAAGGCCGCTCGACCCGCATCGCGCTCTGGAACCGCGCCGGCGACAGCGTCTACGGCCTCGCCGCCCGCACGGCCCGCATGGTCGACACCTCGGCGCATCTGCTGGGCGGCGACGTCTATCACTACCAGTCGAAGCTCACCGCCAAGGAGCCCGAGGTCGGCGGTGCCTGGGAATGGCACCAGGATTACGGCTACTGGTACTACAACGGCTGCCTGCGCCCTGACCTGCTGTCGGTGATGGTCGCGCTCGACAAGACCGACCGCAATAACGGCTGCCTGCAGATCGCGACCGGCTCGCATCGCCTCGGCCGCATCGACCACACGCCCCTGTCGCCGACCCAGAACGAGGTCGATCCCAAGCGCATGCCGTACATCCTCGATCACTGCCCGATCGAGTATTGCGAGCTGGAGCCGGGCGACGCGCTGATCTTCCACTGCAACGCCATCCACCGTTCCGACGCCAACCGATCGGCCAACCGGCGCTGGACGTTGTTGATCTGCTACAACCGCGTCGACAACGACACCTTCGTGAAGGGCGACGACCGCTACTTCGTGCCACTCGACAAGGTCGACGACGAGGCGCTGCGCCGCTCCGGCGCCCGCTTCGCCAGTGGCGACAACCAGGAGCACTTCGCATCCCGGCCGTACGTGCCGGACCTGCGCAAGGCCTCGTAGAACCATGGACATCCGGCGAGCGACCGCATCGGACATCGACGCGGTCGTCGCCATCCTCGAAAGCCAGCGCAAGCAGTACCAGAAGTTTCAGCCGACCTTCTGGCGCAAGGCCGACGATTCCGCGGCAATCACACAGGCGTTCTTCGCCAAGCTGCTTGTCGCGCCCGACATCTACTTCCTTGTGTCGGTCGAAGGCCGGCAGATCCTGGGCTTCCTGATCGCCCGCAAGTTTCCCGCGCCGCCGGTCTATACCCCGGGCGGCGACACCTGGCTGATCGACGATTTCGCTGTCAGCGAACCGCGGCATTGGCTCACCATCGGCGAAGCGCTGCTGAGCCACGTCTCCACCCTGCTGCACGAGCATGGCGCGGCCCAGATACTCGCCGTCTGCGCTGAGCGCGACCTGGCCAAGGCAGAGGTACTGCGGCGGTCCGACCTGACAGTCGCGTCGAACTGGTGGACCAAGCCGCTGGGCTGAGTCTTGTGCCGGGGGCGCGCCACTCCAGTGGCGCGTCATGTCATTGGACCGCGCGCTTCCAGCGCGCCTCATGATTGAGCGCATTCACATGCGCTCATGAGCGCGCAAGATGCGCGCGGTCCATATGAGCATGAGAAGACGCGCCACTGGAGTGGCGCGCCCC
>DASXQC010000334.1:0-2455 GCA_036493235.1 Reyranella sp. | reverse complement strand
CAGGCCAACATCGCGCCGGTGACCTTCACCGGCTACGAGGGCCATCGCCACGCCCAGCCGCTCTACGAGACCTACACGCCGCACTGCATCCTGGTGAACCGCCACGCCGAGCGTTTTGTCAGCGAGGGCAGCGCTTCGCTGGGCTCGGCGCTCGACGAGCGCGGGCTAGACGGCAAGCCGAAGCACTTGCCGGTCTGGCGCATCTTCGACAGCCGCTACAAGCACACGCTCGGCATGCACTATGCCTCGAAGGATCCGGCCTTCGTGCGCAGCGCGCCGACGCTCGAAGGGCTGGCCGAGAGAATCTCCGTCGATCCGGCGAAGCTGTGGGCGACGGTCGAGCGCTTCAACGGCTGGTCGAAGGAAGGTGTCGATCGCGACTTCCATCGCGGCGAGACGGCGTGGGAGCGCTATTACACGGGCACCGTCGAGCGTGCGCTGGGCACGGTCGAGCAGGCGCCGTTCTTTGCCGCACCCTTCCTCTATGCCAGCCTCGGCACCAAGGGCGGCGCGCGCACCAACGCACGCTGCGAGGTGCTGCGGCCGGACAGGAGCGTGATCGGCGGTCTTTACTGTGCGGGCATCGCCATGGCCCACCCGATCGGCACCAAGGCGGTCGGCGCCGGCACGACCATCGGTCCGTGCCTCACCTTCGGCTATATCGCCGGCAAGTCGATCGGCCGGCGCAACGTGTGAATCAGGCCGTGCCCTCATATGCGGGGGCCTCGATCCGTCAGTAGATGCCCAGATGCTGATGCAAATCCACCTTCTCCTGCGCGAGCACCGCAGCCGTCGCATCGACCACCACCCGGCCGCGGTTCAGGATGACGATGTCGTCGGCGACGTCGAAGGCGAGCTTGGCATTCTGCTCGACCAGCAGGATCGACAGCCCCTGCTCCTTCAGGCGCCGAATCGTCGCCATCACCTCGGCGACGATCTGCGGCGCCAGTCCCTCCGACGGCTCGTCCATGAGCAGCACTTTTGGATTCGACATCAGCGCGCGGCCGATCGCCAACATCTGCTGCTCGCCGCCGGACAGGGTGCCGGCATATTGCGTTCGCCGCTCGGCCAGCCGCGGGAAGGCGTCGAATACCCGCTCGAGAGTCCATAGGGTCTGCCGATTGCCGGAGGCCTTGCGTGCGGCGACGGCGAGGTTCTCGCGCACCGTCAGGCTGCGGAAGATGCGCCGGCCCTGGGGCACGAGGGCGACGCCCTGGGCGGCGATCGCCTCGGGCGGGCGTCCGGCGACCGGCGTACCGTAGACCGCGACGCTGCCGCGTCGTGGCCGCAAGAGGCCCATCACCACGTTGATGCTGGTGGTCTTGCCGGCGCCGTTCCGGCCGAGCAGGGCGACGAGCCGGCCCTCGCCGCAGGTGAAGGAAACGCGATGCAGCACGTGGCTGTCGCCGTAGAAGGCGTCGATATCGGCGAGCGCGAGCGCCTCAGTCGCCAAGATAGATCTCCCGGGTCTTGGGATGCGCCACGACTTCGGCCCGGCTGCCCTCCACCACCACCTCGCCGAAGTGCAGCACGGTGATGCGTTCGGCGAACTCCAGGGCCACGTCCATGTCGTGCTCGATCATCACGATGGTGACGTCACGCGGGATCGAGGCGAGCAGGCCCTGCACGTCGCGCCGCTCCTCGATCGACAGGCCGGCAAACGGCTCGTCGAGCAGCAGCACCTTCGGGTTCTGCGCCAGGCCCATGGCGATCTCGACGCGGCGGCGCTCCCCGTAGGAGGTGTCGCTGAGCGGCCGTTCGGCCATGTGCAGCAACCCGACCCGCGACAGCGCCGCCCGACCCGCCTCGATCAGCCCCGCCTGGCGGGCGAAGCGGCGGAACGGATTCCAGCGCCGGCTGGAGAGGCCGAGCAGCGACAACATGACGTTGTGCAACAGCGTCTCGCGCTGGAACAGCGTGATGATCTGGTAGGTGCGGGCGAGGCCGAGATGGGCGCGCCGGCGGCAGGGAACGCGGACAAGCTCGCGGCCGAACAGGCGGATGGAGCCCGAGTCGGGCCGCAATTCGCCGGTGATCAGGTTGAAAAGCGTGGTCTTACCGGCGCCGTTCGGGCCGATGATCAGCCGCCGCTCGCCCGGCTCGACGCTAAGGTTGACGTCGCGGGTGACGCGCAGCCCGCCGAACGACTTCTGCAGGCCGCCAAGCTCGAGCGCGCTCATGGGCCGACCCCGTTGCCGCTACCGGGAGGCAACGCCGCTGTCGCCACGGGCCCGCCAAGGCGCTGCTGCCATCGCCGCGTGCACCAGCGCCACAGCCTGAGCGAGCCTGGCACGAGCCCTTCGGGCATGAAGATGACGATGGCGACGAAGATCGCGCCTAGCACGAAATTCCAGCGCTCGAGATAGGCGCTCGCCACGTTCTTCATGATGACGACGAGCAGGGCGCCGGCGATCGGCCCGAGCAGCGTCGCCGTGCCGCCGGAGATCACCATCAG
>DASXQC010000333.1:0-3674 GCA_036493235.1 Reyranella sp. | reverse complement strand
CCCGAAGATTCACGCGCCCCCCTCCCGTTGCATCGCCGCAGCTCTCTGTCGTCGTGAAATGTAGCAGACGAGCGAGACTCCGTGGCACTACCCCGTCGGCACCAGCGTCACCGCCACGCTGTAGACGTGGCTGTCGCCGCCGAGGATGACGCCGCGCAGCGGGCTCACGTCGGAGAAGTCGCGGCCCCAGGCGACGGCGACATGGTCCTCGTGCGCGACCAGGTCGTTGGTCGGATCGAGATGGACCCAGCCGGCCCGCTCGCCACACCACACCGCGACCCAGGCGTGGCTGGCATCGGCGCCGCGCAGCGCCACCTCCTCGGCCGTGTGAACGGTGCGGATGTAGCCCGAGACATAGGCTGCGGCGAGGCCTTGCGCGCGGAGCGCCGCGATCATCACGTGCGCGAAGTCCTGGCAGACGCCGGCCTTGCCGGTGAACACCTCGTGCAGCGGTGTCGAGATGTCGGTGGCGCCCGGGTGGTATTCGAAATCGGCCTTGATGCGCCGGGTGAGTTCGCGCGCCGCCGCGAGGATCGGCCGGCCGGGCTTGAACGATAGAGCGCCGTAGGCTTCGAGCGCGTCGTCGAAGGGCACCAGCGGCGATTCGTGCACGAACTCGCTCGCCTCGATCGGCGTGGGGAAGCCGTTGCCGCCCAGCGCCTTGGCGATCTCCTCCCACGGTGGAGTCTCGTCGGCGGGCGGCGGCACGGGAAAGATCACCTCGACCGCGGCGCGCACCTCGATGTCGAAGCGCTGGTGCGGCTGGTCGATGCGCAATATGTCGACCAGGTTGCCGAAATGATCGACGTGCTGCACCGCCATCGACGGCGCGGGATGCGCGGTGAGTCCGATCGAGGTCACGGTCTGGCCGGGGAACGCGCGCGCGCGCAGATGGGCGATGTGGTTCGCGCTGTCGACGCTGCTGGCATAGGAGTAGGTCGTGCGATGCGACAGCAGGTAGTGCATCAGCTGGCCGCCATCGCCGTCGAGCCGACCGCCTGTGCCGCCGGCACGTGGCTGAAATAGGCGCGGGTGATCGCCTCGCTCAGCTCCTCGAGCCGCAGCAGCCCGTCCGACGCGATCTCGCGCAGCACGCCCAGCGCCAGCCCCTCGTGCCGCCACGACTTCTCCTCGCCGTCGAACAGGCGGACCGCGCGTGAGAGATCGCCGTCGAGCGAGGCGAGGAGATCGGGCACGCGCGTGCCCGAGGCCTCGGCGAGGCGGTCGAGATGGCTCGCGATCGAGCGCAGCTGGAAGGCGAAGGCGCGCGGGTTGCTGTCGTCGAGCGCGATGAGGTCGAGCACGGGTGCGGGCTGGAGCTGGCCGAGATAGCGCCAGCGGTAGGTGATCGAGCTGTCGCACAGCTCGAGCGCCAGCCGCATCGACGCGTCCCAGTCGATCGGCGACTGCTGGAACAGCCCGATCGCCGAGCCCAGCACGAACTGCGCGCGCTCGATGCGCCGGCCGAGGTCGAGGAACAGCCAGCCGGTGCCGCGCGTCATGTTCTCGCTGGCGAGGCCCGACAGCGTCGAGACGAAGCGGACGATGTCGTCGAGGGCCGCGAGCAATGGATCGAAGTGGCTGCCGGCGCCGAGCAGGCCGCTGCGCACCTCGTTCAGCAACGGGCCGACGGTGATCATCATGTCGGGCGAGAAGCGGTCGCGCAGCGTGCCGGTCAGGCGCTGGATGGCATCGAGCACCGCGGCGAGGCCGCCCCGCTCCGCCGCGACGGCGGCGAGGCCGTTCTGGAAGGCCGCACTCTCCGGCGTCGCCAGCGCCGCCTGGTTCGGCATCAAGCCGGCGCGGTCGATCAGCTTGCCGAGCAGGCGCAGCTCGATGCCCTCGCGCACGCCAACGACGCCCTGCGCGACGCGGGTGACGGTGAGACGCAGGAGACGCGCATCGTTGTCGAGCCGCTCGACGTAGCGGCCGAGCCAGTAGAGGTTGTCGGCGACACGGCTCTGCAGCTCGGCGCTGCCGCGATCGACCTCGAGCTGGTGGAAGCGGCGGTTGGTCGGGATCTGCACGTCGGCCGCGTCCTCGGCCAGCACCCAGACGTCCTTGAGCGTGCCGTTGAGCCGGCCGAGCTGGCTGAGCGCGGTGTTGCCTGCCGGCTCGCGCGCGAGGCCGCCCGGCAGTACGCGCCAACCCTGTCCATCGGCGACGACGAAGCAGCGCAGCACCACGGCCGACGGGACCAGCGCCTCTCCGTCCCACTTCGGATTGAGCGACGGCGAGACCGGGTACTGCGCCACGAAGTGGCCGGGACTGGCCTCGATGCGCTGCTGCAGGTGCTGGCGCGCCTCGCCCTCCAGCATGCCGACCACGATCGGCTCGCGATCCTGGCCGAGGCAGGGCCGCACGATCATCGAATCGAGATGCGCCATGGCGAAGGCGTAGGCCGAGGGCTCGCCCAGCCACCACACATCGAGCGAGGGCAGCCGCAGCGGCTGGCCAAGCAGGCGCTGGCTGAGGCGGTCGAGGAAGGGCATTAGCGCCGGCGTCTCGACCAGGCCCGAGCCCAGCGCGTTGGCGAGCGCGATCTTGCCGCTGCGTGTCGCCTCGACGAGGCCGGTGACGCCGAGCGCGCTGTCGGCGCGCAATTCGAGCGGATCGGCGAACGACGAATCGAGCCGGCGCAACAGCATGTGCACGGGGCGCAGGCCGGCCAGCGTCTTGATCAGCACCTCGCCGTCGCGCGCCACCAGGTCGCCACCCTCGACCAGCGACACGCCCAAGGCGCGCGAGAGATAGACGTGCTCGAAGTAGGTGGCCGACAGCGAGCCCGGGGTGAGCACCGCCATGTTGGGATGCGACACGTCCTGCGGCGCCAGCGTGGCCAGCGAGTTGTGCCAGCGGTCGACGAACGAGCGCACATGGCGCACCGGGATCGAGCGGAAGGCCTCGGGCAGGCTGCGCGCCAGCACGCGGCGGATCTCCAGCGCAAAGCCCGCGCCCGACGGCACCTCGGTGTGGTCGGCCAGCACGTGCCACTGGCCGCTCGAAAGCCGCACCAGGTCGACGGCGTACTGGCCGAGATAGCGGCCCGGCGGCCTGGCGTCGGTGACGCGGCATGCGCGCAGGAAATGGCGGTTGGCGTGCACCAGCATCGGCGGGACCAGCCGCTCGTCCAGCAGGGTCTGCGGGCCGTAGAGGTCGGCCAGGATGGCCTCGAGCAGCGACGCGCGCTGTACCAGGCCGGTCTCGAGCTTCGACCATTCGTCGGGCGTGATGACGAAGGGCAGGGGATCGAAGGTCCAGCTGGGCTTGCCGCGAGCATCGATCAGGTTGAGCGTCGCGCCCGATTCCTCGAGCTGCCGGCGCGCGCTCTCGACGCGCTCGCTCAAGCCGCCACCCGGCAGGGCGCGGATCACGCTCAGGATGCCCTGCCAGTGATAGCGGATCGACTTCTGGCCGGTGACCAGCTCGTCGTACGCATGCTCCGGCGAGGAGCTGAGGCCGCGCAGCTGCTCCATGCGGAGCGGACCCTAACTCAGGCCCGGCGCAGGTCCAAGGTCAGCGGATGCTCCGGGTTTCCGAGGATTTTCGGCTCGGGTGCAGGGCCGGCGGTGTGGCCGATCGGGAAGAAGCGGGCGCGGCGGCGGGCTTCGGCCTCGTTGGCGTTGACGGGCATGCGGTCGTAGTTGCGGCCGCCGGGATGGGCCACGTGGTAG
>DASXQC010000332.1:0-12633 GCA_036493235.1 Reyranella sp. | reverse complement strand
GCTGCTGGGCGGCACCAAACACGTGCGGCGCATCTTCAGCCAGCCGGCGCTCGCGCAATACAGCACCGGCGAGACCTCGCCCGGCCCGAACGTCCAAAGCGACACCGAGGTGCTCGACTACGCCCGCAAGTTCGGCAACACCCTCTATCACCCGGTCGGCACCTGCAAGATGGGCGAGGACCCCCGCGCCGTCGTCGATTCGCGGCTCAGGGTACGCGGCATCCAGGGTCTGCGCGTGATCGACGCCTCGGTGATGCCAACGCTCACCACCGGCAACACCAACGCGCCGACCATCATGATCGGCGAGAAGGGTGCGCAGATGATCAAGGAGGATGCACAGGCATGAAGCTCAGGCTGATCCCGCTCGCAGCGTCCCTGGTGCTCACCGGCTGCTATCAGGTCGGCTCGCTGGAAGGCACCCAGCGCGAGCAGATGCGGGTCGACGGCCGCCTGTTCGAGGTGCGTCTCGGCCGCACCGGCAACCCCAACGAATGGCGCATGCAGATCAACCGCGCGACCATGGTGATCGGTCCGGACCTGGAGACCGAAGGCGATCGTGCGCGCGAGGTAGCGCGGCGCGTCATCGAGCGCACGTGCAAGGGCAGGCCCTACAATCAGCCGATCGACGGCATGCGCGGCATCAACTACTACACGACCTTCGTGTGCCAGTGACGCTCACGCCCTTCAGTGCTGTCTCGTCTCGAATTCGTGGAACTCGCTCATGAACGGCGCGGCGACGGCGGCATTGAGCTTGCAGTCGAGGAACACCGGGCCGTCCGGCTTGGCCAATAGGGTCGCCACGTTCTTCAGGTCGTCGAGCGTGCGGATGGTCGCCGCCTGGAAGCCGAAGGCCTCGGCGATCGGCGCGTAGTCGACGTCGGGAAACACCGACTTCGCCACCGGCAGGTCGCGCATCTTGAGGAAGTGCAGCTCTGCGCCGTAGGCGCAGTCGTTCATCAGCACCACGACCAGCGGCAGGTCCTCGCGCACCACGGTCTCGAGCTCGCCCATGGTCATCAGGAAGCCGCCGTCGCCGATCACCAGGATGGTGGTCTCGTCCGGCTTCGCCTTGGCCACGCCCAGCGCCGTGCCGAAGCCGAGGCCAATCGAGGCGAAGTCGCTGGTCAGCTTGAAGTGGCCCGGTCCCGGCACGGAAAGATAGGGCACGATGCCGAGGAAGTTGCCGGCGTCGTAGACCAGATTGCGGTTGGGCGGCAGCAGCTTCTCGAGCGCCACGCCCAGCGAGCGCGGATCGACCGTGCGTGGCGTGTTGGCCGGCTGAAAGTCGCGGCCGATGTCGAATTCCTTGAGGAAGCGCATCGTCTCGTCGGAACGGAACGGCCGCTCGGCGTTGGAGCCGGCCGGCAGCACCTCCAGCAGCGCTTCGGCCGCGAGTCGTGCGTCGCCGACCACGGCCACGTCGGCCGGATGCCAGCGGCCGATATGGCCGCGGTTGGTGTCGACCTGGACCAGCGGCACCTTGGGCAGCGAATGGCCGAAGCTCATCGTCAGCAGGTTGAGGCCGGCGCCGAACGCCAGCACGCAATCGGCCTCGGCGATCATCCGCCGGGCGGCGGAATGCGAGAACGAGCCGACGATCCCGAGATTGCAGGGATGGCCGCGGAACAGGTCCTTGCCGCGCGCCGAAGTCACCAGCAGCGCACCGATCCGGTCGGCCAGCTGCTCCAGCGCTTGCTTGGCGCCGGCGCGATGGGCGCCGAGGCCGGCGACGATCAGCGGCTTGCGGGCCTGCCGCACCACCGCGACCGCCGATTCGATCGCTTCCGGCCGCGGTGTGGCCGGTGACGCGGATCGCTTCGCCGCCGACGGCGGTCCCGCCTTGGCGGTATCCATATCGGCGAGTTGCACGTTGACCGGCAGCAGCAACGCGGCCGCCCCACCCTGCTGCGCCGCGGCGACCGCATCCGCCAGGGCGCCGCGCGCGGTGTTGGGGCTGGTTGCGACGAAGGTGCGAATACCGGCGGCACCCAGCACGCCAGTCGCGTTGAAGCCCTTGTAGTCGGGTCCGATGCCGTTGGCCGCGCCGGTCGACACCGCCGCGTCGCCGTAGATGATCAGCACGCGCGAGCCGGTGCGGCTGGCGTAGGTGGCGGCATGCATCCCGTTCGCCGTGGCCGGGCCGCGGCCGATCACCGCGACGCCGAGGCCGCCACTGCGATACGCGTAGCCCTCGGCCATGGCGATTGCGTTGTTCTCGTGCCGCGCGCCGTAGAAGCGGATGCCGGCGCTGTCGAGCGCCGTGGCGAACACCGCCGTGTCGTCGCTCATCAGGCCGAACACCTGCTCGATGCCCATTGCTTTGATATCGTCGACGAGCACCTGATAGGTCGGCGTCATGGCTTGCGCTCCCTCGAATGGATGGCGCAGGCTACCGCCATAAATCGGTGGAGACCATCATGCGCGGTGTCGTGTTCACGGGAGAGCGAAACCTCGAGCTCATGGACTTTCCCGATCCCACACCGGGCCCGGGCGAGGTCGTGCTGGAGATGAAGGCCTCCGGCATGTGCGGTTCCGACCTGCACCAATATCGCCGGCCGAAAAACCAGGTCACCGGTACCATCGCCGGCCACGAGCCGTGCGGCGTGGTGGTCGCGGTCGGTCCCGGCGTCGCGCCCGCCGAGGCGAAGGTCGGCGATCGCATGATGGTTCATCACTATACGGGCTGCACCCAGTGCAGCCATTGCCGATCCGGCTGGCAGCAGCTCTGCCAGGAAGTGCCGGTGAAGGTGTATGGCGGCAACGCGCATGGCGGGCACGCCCGCTATCTCAAGGTCCCGGCCGACACGATGGTGCCGCTGCCCGAGGCGCTGAGCTTCTCCGCCGGTGCCGCGATCGCCTGCGGCTCGGGCACCGCCTATGGCGCGCTGCGGCGCCTGAACCTGTCCGGCCGCGACACGATCGCGATTTTCGGCCAGGGGCCAGTCGGTCTTGCCGGCACGCAGTTCGCCAAGGCGATGGGCGCGCGAGTGATCGCGCTCGACACCAACCCGCAGCGTCTGGCGCGGGCGAAGGAATTCGGCGCCGACGAGGTGGTCGATCCCGGCTCCAACGATCCGGTCGCGGCGATCAAGGACCTGACGCACGGCCGCTACGCCGACCTCACGCTCGACACGTCGAGCAACCCGCAGGCGCGGCTCAACGCCATCCGCAGCACCAAGGTCTGGGGCACCATGTGCTTCGTCGGCGAAGGCGGCGACGTGACGATCGACGTCAGCCCTCACCTGCTGCGCCGCCAGATCACCCTGCTGGCGTCCTGGACCTTCTCGAACGTCATCCAGGCCGAGTGCGCCACCTTCTGCATCGAGCGCGGCATCGACGTCGACCGCCTGTTCACCCACAAATGGACGCTCGACCAGGCGGAAGAGGCCTACACGCTGTTCGACGAGCAGGCCGACGGGAAGGGCGTGTTCCTGATGTGAGGTCGATGTCGCGCAAGCTCATCGGACCGCGCAACTCTAGTTGCGCTCATGTCTGTCGCCGAAGATGACAAGATGCGCCACTGGAGTGACGCGGTCCGATGAGTGCTTCAGCCTTGATCGTCGCCGGACGACGATTTGCTCTGCGGCGTCCCGAGCGGGACGATGCGCGGCGAGGAGAAGGGGCCGCGATAGGGTCCTCCTCCAGTTGGTTGTGCCGGCACCTTGTCGGCAGAAATCTCCACCGAATAGAGGCCCTGGGCGGGATCGGCCGGCACCACGCCGAAGGCCGCATTCAGATCCGCGACCGCGACTCCGAGCAACGCCGCGGCCTCGGCCAGACTGGGAGGCTTGTCCGCGACGATCGTCATCAGGACCATCTTCGGGTCGGCCATGTCCTCAGGCTCCGAAGTGTTGGGCCACGGCATCCGGATCGATGATGCCGAAGCCATAGTCCGCGTTCCAACCCGCGGTGGCGATGCCGGGCGGCTGGCGGGCCGTCGCGCGGAGCTGGGCGAAGAGACTCGCGGACGTCGTGGCCGCCGGCTTCAGCTTGGTGCGCAGGGCCGCGATGCAACCCGCGGCCACGGCGCAGGCCGCCGACGTGCCGCCATCGGGTGTGTTCGCGCCGGTGACCAGCGAGCCCTGGAAGTGGGTGTAGGCCGTCACGTCGGGCTTGTTCTGGAACATGTTGGCGATCGACGGTCCCTGCGAGGAGTAGCCGACCCGTTCGTCCGCCGTATCGCAGCCCGCCAGGGTGAGGACGTCGGCCAGCGCATTGGCGCCGGTGATCATCCCGGCCGTGAGGCCCGCGCACGAGATATCCGCGCACGGCGCGCCGCAGTTCCCGGCGGCAAAAATGATGTCGGCGCCGCTGCGGACCAGCATCCCCACGAGCTGATTGAAGGGATGGTTGGGATTGTCGATGTAGCGCCCCGGATGGCCTTCCGGAAAATCCGAGCTCGGATGGAGAATGCCCCAGGCATTGCTGATGACCAGCGCATCGTATTTGGCAAGGCCGTTCGCATCGAACGAAACGGCCCATGACGACATGATCTGCGAATAGGCCTTGAAGGCGAGGCTCAGCACGCCGCCCGCCAGGGCGCCGCCCGGCGCCTTGGACCCCAGCACCGGAAAATCGAGCAGCGCTGCCTTCGGCGCGGCGATGAGCACGTCGTAGGCGCACATGGTGCCGTGATCGAGGGGATGGAAGCCGGGAGCCGTCGTCGTGCCCGGCACCACCCAGGAGTTCGCGATATCGAGGAACGCGTTCTTGCTCAGCGGCTGGGCCTGCAGGTAGGCGAGGTTGATGCCGGTGTCCATGATCGCGACGGCCACCTTCGTGCCGTCGAGCCCGCGGGCGGCGAGCGCCGCGGTCTTGAGCCGCTGCTGCACCTCGGCCAGCCCGCCGACCGGCGGAGTCCCGCCGCAGGTCAGGAACGGGGCAATGACGGGATCGGAAAAAATCGGGTGACCATCGGTGTGGGTCGGCACGTTCGAGACGTGATCCACTTCGACGGTGCCCCGAACCGCGAAGTGCTCCGACGCCTCCGGATGCAACGAGGCTGCAGGCGCGCCGGCAGGTCCGCCCGATCCGACCGGCACCGCCGGAAAGGACGAATCGAGCGCAAGCGCCGACGGCACCTTGGCCGCGCTCAGAGCGTCACGATGATCGGCTCCGGCAAGGAAGGCCGCCGCCGCGGCCTTAAGGGGCGCCTGGGACGGCAACACCGCCAACACTGGAACCTGCATCTACCCCCCAACCGGGACACACGACTCGTCCTCAACCCACAACCGACCGTGCACGCGGCGGTAGCACGAGTCAAACCCGACTAGGCATGCACTGTTGGGGCTTCTTTCCGGCCCGCCGCCGTTGTTTGCTCCCCGCAGCGAGGGACAGGCAATGCGGGGATCGCTCGGAGAGAAGATCGGCCAGGGCGCTTTGGCGGACGTCCATGCCTGGGCGCCGGGTCAGGTCGTGAAACTGCTCAAGGCCGGTGTCTCGTGGGAGCGCGGCGACTACGAGGCGCGCATGACCCGCGCCGCCTTCGCTGCCGGACTCCCGGCGCCGGAGGTGCTCGACGAAGTGACCCTGGAGGGACGCTTCGGCATCGTGATGTCTCGCCTCGACGGACCGACCCTGCTGCAGCGCCTTCGCAGCGGCGCCATGACGTCCGCGCAAGGGGGCGCGATCCTCGCGAGCCTCTACAGATTCGTTCACAAGACGCCCCCGCTACGGGGCATGATCTCCCTGCATTATCTGATCGCCTCCGCGGCGCCGCTCATGCCGAGGCACATCGCCTTTGGCATTCTCGCCCTGGTCGAGCGCCTGCCGTCGGGGGACGGGCTGTGCCATCTCGACCTTCACCCCGAAAACGTGATCATGACGGCGGAGGGCCCGAAGATCATCGACTGGGCCTTTCCGGTGCGGGCTCCCGCTGCCGCCGACCTTGCGCGCTGCCACACCACCCTTTTCGACCTCGTCTACGCGCCGGCAGACCTCGATCCGACGCGGCCGCACGCGCTCCACGCGGCTATCCACGCCGAGTATGCGCGGCTGGCCGGCCTGTCCTCCGAGGCGCTGACGGCGTCGATGGAGCCCTACCTTCCCATCCTCCGCGCCTTCGCCCTCGCCGACGGGTTTACCAATCCAGGCCGGCGTGAGCGGCTGGCCCAGCAGGTCGAAGCGGCTCTACGCAGTGGGCCGACGCCCTAAATATCTTGTGCTGGGGGCGCGGCACTCCTGTGGCGCGTCATGTCACTGGACCGCGCGCTTCCAGGGCGCTGTTGATCATGAGCGCGCAAGATGCGCGCGGTCCACACGAGCATGAGAAGACGCGCCACTGGAGTGGCGCGCCCCAGCGCAACGGCATGGCTTGCCCTAGTCGATCGTCGCGCCGACGGCCTTCACCACCTCGGCCCATTTCTGGCGGTCGCTGTGCACCGTCGCCTTGAACTGCTCGAGCGTCTCGTAGCGCGGGGTGTTGCCGAGCTCGACCATCTTTTTCTGGGTCTCCGGATCCTCCAGCGCGGTCTTGAGTGCGGCATTCATCTTCTGCGCGATCGGCAGTGGCAGGCCCTTGGGGGCGAAGATGCCGAACCAGGTGTAGCTCTCGAAGCCCGGCACGCCCGCCTCATCGATGGTTGGCACGTCGGCGATCGCCGGCACGCGCCTCCTGGTCGTCACGCCCAGCAGCCGCACCTTGCCCGCCTTCCAGTGCGGGATCGCCGTCTGCACCTGGTTGAAGATGCAGCACACGTCGCCGGTCAGCACTCCCTGGATCGCCTCCGGCCCGCCCTTGTAGGGCACGTGCACCATGTCCAGCCCGGCCTTGTGCACGAACTCGGCGAAGGCGAGATGCGTGCCCGTGCCGTTGCCGGTCGAGGCGTAGTTGTACTTGGCCGGTTCGGCCTTCACCTTGGCGATGAAGTCCTGCACCGAGGTGGCGTCGATCACCTTGGGGTTGATCATCAGCACGTTGGAAACATCGTTCAGGGTCGAGATCGGCGTGAAGTCTGCCTCGACGTCGAACGACAGACGCTTGTAGAGCGCGGCATTGACGCCGTGCGTCGCCGCGGTGCCGAGCAGGAAGGTGTAACCGTCAGGCGCCGAGCGCGCGACCAGCTCCGAGGCGACGTTGCCACCGGCGCCGGGCTTGTAGTCGATCACCAGCCGCTGGCCGAGCGACTTCTCGATGGAGGGCTGCAGCATGCGCGCCACCACGTCGACGCCCGAGCCGGCCGGGAAGCCCATGTAGAGGTTGATCGGCTTGGCAGGCCAGTCCTGCGCATTGGCCATCGCGGGCAACAGCAGGGCAGCAAGGATGAGCGCAGCGCGGCGCAACAGGCGAGGCATGGAAGTCTCCAAAGCGGTCAGATCGATTGTTCGACTTTCACGATGCGCTCCAGCCAGTCGTCGACGAGCGCGGCGAGGAGTGCCGGCGATTCGACCGGCCAGACATGATCGGCCCGATCGAGCACGGCGAAAGTGGCGCGCGGATAGCTTTCCAAGATCTCCCAGGCGTCGCGATAGCCGACGGTGGTGTCCTGCCGGCCGGCGACGATGAGCACGGGCTTCGCGAAGGACTTTTCCGCCGCCGCGAGATCGAAGGAAAAGGCATATCGCTTGGGGTCGAGCCGCATCTCGGGCACGAATGGCGCGCACGATGCGATCGCCGGCGCCACGAAGTCGCGAACCTTGGCTCGCATCGCAGCGAGATAGCCCGGCGCCTGCACCAGCACCCCGCCCAGCGCGGTGCGCTCCGCGGGATCGAGCGACGCAAGCAGCGCCTCGTTGCGCACCAGCGGTTCGGCCGGCGGCAGGGCGCGCTTGGCCGTGTCAGGCACGACACAGGGCACGCGCAGCATCAAGCCGTCGATGCGCTCCCGCAGGCGCACCGCGATGCCGCGCGCGAGATAGCTCCCGAGCGAGGTGCCCGCGAGCACGAAGCGCTGGCCCGGCAACACCTTGTCGATGAAGGCGAGCAGCGCCGCCAGCATGTCGTCCTGGCAGCGAATGTTGTGCGCCACCGACAGGCCCATGCCCGGCAGGTCGGGATAGATGCGTCGCCAGCCGCCGCGCAATCCGAAGATCGGCTCGTAGTCGGCGATCTCCAGTCGGCGGTTCATCGTCCAGCCATGCAGGAACAGGATGGGACGGCCCTCGCCGTGCTCCTCGTAGTCGATGGTCGCTGTGCCGGTCTCGTACTTCATCGCTACTATGCTGCGGGAACGGAGAAGGAATTGCCATGGGCTACATGACCGACGAGCGCCGGATGATCCAGGAGACGGCGCGCGCCTTTGCCATGAAGGAGGTGCTGCCGCTCGCCAACAAGCTCGACCCGGAGAAGGGCGATATCCCGCGCGAGTTGATCCAGAAGCTGGCCGACATGGGCTATTTCGGCATCGTCATCCCCGAGCAGTATGGCGGCCTGGGCTTAGGCGTCTTCGAATATTGCCTGATAACCGAGGAGCTGGCGCGCGCCTGGATGAGCGTCGCCAGCATCATCGCCCGCGGCAACGGATTGAGCGCCGGCCGCGGCATGACCGACGCGCAGCGCGCCGTCTTCCTGCCGCGCGCCGCGAAAGGCGAATTCCTGGGTGCGGCGGCGATGTCGGAGCCGGACGTCGGCTCGGATCTCGGCAACATCTCCTGCCGCGCGCGGCGCGACGGCGACAGCTGGGTGATCAACGGCAACAAGTACTGGTGCACCTTCGCCGACGGCGCCGATTACATCATGCTGGTCGCCCGCACGTCGGATTCGCCGGACCCCAAGCGCAAGCATGTCGGCCTGTCGTCGTTCCTGATCGAGAAGCCGCGCGGGACGCTGCCGCCGGGCGTGAAGGGCGCGCCGATCCCGAAGATCGGCTACTTCGGCTGGAAGACGTGGGAGCTCGCCTTCGACAATTGCCGCCTGCCGGCCGAGGCGCTGATCGGCGAGGAAGGCCGCGCCTTCTACTACATCTCCGCGGGCCTGGAGCGTGCCCGTGCCCACACTGCCGCGCGCGCGATCGGCCTGGCGCGCGGGGCGCTGGAAGATGCAACGGCGTACGCGCAGGAGCGACGGCAGTTCGGTCAGGCGATCGGCGAGTTCCAGAACACCCGCTTCCGCCTCGCCCGCATGGCGACCGAGATCGAGGCGTCGCGCCAGCTGATGTACTTTGTGTGCGACGAGATCGACGGCAAGCGGCGCTGCGACAAGGAGGCGGCGATGGTGAAGTTCCACGCCTCCGAGATGGCTGAACGCGTGACCTCCGAGGCGCTGCAGATCTTCGGCGGCGCCGGCTACACGACGCTGCACGCCGTCGAGCGCTACTGGCGCGATGCCCGCCTCACCAAGATCTTCGAGGGCACGAGCGAGATCCAGCAGCGGATCATTTCGGATCACTTGTTGGGGAAGCAGCGATAGAATCCCTCCCCGTTCATACGGGGAGGTGCCCGCGTCGTACGCGGGCGGAGGGGTCATGAGCGCCCGTCGTGCGGCCTTCGACCCCTCTGCCCCCGATTGCGGGGGCACCTCCCCTTGGCGGACTCCGCCAAGGGGAGGAAAGTGTTCTTATGAACGACATCGACACCTTCATCGCCACCGCGCCGCGTACCCGCTTCGCCTTCGCCATCAAGGCCAGGGTCGGGCCGATCCAGGATCTCGGGCAGACGGCGCGCGGACATCGGCGGATCATCGACATCCTGGGCGGCGAGGTCGCGGGGCCGATGCTCGAGGGCGAGATCCTGCCGGGCGGCGCTGACTGGCAGATCGTGCGGCCCGACGGCACCATCGAGGTGGTGGCGCGCTACACCATCCGTGCCCGGTCTGGGGCGCTGGTCTACGTGCAGAACGACGGGCTGCGGGTCGCCAGCCCGGAGGTCCTGGCCCGCATGTCGCGCGGCGAACTGGTGCCGTTCGACAGCTACCATTTCCGCACCGCTCCGCGCTTCGAGACCGCCGATCCGAGTCTCAGAGGCCTGGAGCGGGCGACCTTCGTCGGCGTGGCGGCGCGCACGCCGGATCGGGTCGCGATTGGCTTTCACGAGGTCCTGTAAGGATACTATCCACGTCGTGGGAAGCTGGCGGCCGTCAGCGGCTGCGCATGTTGGTCGCGAGCTTCTTCCAGAAGCCCGGCGTGCGGCGGTGGCCGCGGCTCGCCACCGACATGCGGCGATAGACGTCGTTCAGCGAGCGCTTGGCGGCGACCTCGGGCGTGCGCAGGCGGGCGCCCGCCTCACCCGGCTCCAGGGTGAGCTCGCGGGTGTGGAAGACCTCCAGCCCCGGCCGGTGGCCGATGCTGACGACCGAGGTCTCGGGCAGTTCCTCGATCAGGAGCTTCATGATGTTCTCCTGGCCCGCCTCGTCGAGCGCCGAGGTCGCCTCGTCCATGAAGATCCATTCGGGCTTGTGCACCAGGGTGCGAGCGAACGCGACCCGCTGCTGCTCGCCGCCCGACAGGATGTGGTCCCAGCACTCCTTCTCATCGAGCCGCTCCCTGAGATGGTCGAGCCCGACCCTGTGCAGCGTCTCCTGCAGCAGCTCGTCGGTGACTCCTTCGGGCGCCTTCGGGTAGTGCAGGGCCTCGCGCAGGGTGCCGAGCGGGAAGTAGGGCTTCTGTGGCATGAAGATGATGTTGCCTTTGGGCAGGTGGATCTCGCCCCTGCCCCACGGCCAGACGCCGGCGACCGCGCGCATGATCGTGCTTTTGCCGGACCCCGACTGGCCGCGGATCAGCACGCGCTCGGGCCGGCGGATCTCGACCTCCGCCTCGGCCACCAGCATCTCGCCGGAGGGCCGGGTCAGGCCGAGCTCGCGCATCACCAGCAGGTCCGACTCGGTCGGCTCATGCAGCTTGATGCGCTCGCCCTCGGTCGTCTCGACGCTCTCCTCGAGGTCACTGAGCGCCACGTGCAGGTGCACCACGCGATTGGTCGAGGCGCGCCATTCGGCGAACTTGGGGAAGTTGTCGATCAGCCAGCTGAGCGCCCACTGCACGCTCGAGAAGGCCTGCGCCGTCTGCATCAGCCCGCCGAGCTGGATCTGGCCGGAGAGGTAGCGCGGCAAGGCGACGATCAGCGGCACGATCGGCGCGAGATAGGCGAGCGAGCTGGTGAGCAGCGAAAGGTTGCCCTGACCCAGAGTCTGGCGGTTCCAGGCGGTACGCAGGTCGAACAGCGAGCCGCGCAGCCGCTCGCGCTCGTCGTCCTCGCCGTGCATCAGGGCGATGCCTTCGGCATGCTCCCGCGCGCGGGTGAGCACGGACCGGAAATCGGCCTCGCGGCCCTGGCGCACGTTGCCGGCACCGATCAGCCCGCGGCCCAGCGCATAGGTCAGCAGCGAGCCGATCAACGCGTAGGCGACCGCGCACCACACCATGTAGCCCGGGATGTTCCGTTCGGCGCCGAACAGCGTGATGCGGAAGTCGCCCGACAGCGTCCACAGCACGCCGAGGAAGGTGACGAGCTGGAGGACGCACTGCAGGATCGAGGCGGCGAACTCGACGGCATATTCGGTCGAGACGCGGATGTCCTCCGCGATGCGGCCGTCGGGGTTGTCTATTTCGTCGGCCAGGAGTCCTAATTGGTACTGGCGGCCGGACTGCAGCCAGCGATGCACCGTGGTGTGCGATAGCCAGATGCGCCAGTTCATCTGCAGGCGTCGCTTGAGGTGGAGCTGGATGGCGACGCCGATGCCGGCGGAGATCACGATCGCGGCCAGCACCCAGAGCAGATGGAAGAGGAGCAGTAGGTCCTTCTTGTCGAGGGCGTTGAAGAAGTCGCGGTTCCAGACGTTGAGCCAGAGCGCGATGCCGACATTGGCGCCGACCAGCAGCGCCAGGCTGCCGGTCAGCAGCCAGGCGACCAGGCGATACTGGGGCGCCACCCAGTAGCCGCACGCGACGACGGCGAACGCCTTGATCGAAGCGTGCGGCGTCTCGGCCAAGTCAGTCGCGGAAGCCCGGATCGATGCGGTCGAGCTTCCTCAGCAAAGCCGGCCAATCGAGCACGCCGAACGGACGGCGCACCTGCGGCTGGTAATTCTGGTAGGTCGCCTCGACCACGTCGGCCGGGACTTCGATCAGTTTGGTGTTGCAGGACATCGCCGCGATCTGCGTCTTGCACGACAGTTCGAGGCGATGCATGGCGTTGAACGCTTCGGGGATCGTCTTGGACGCGGTGAGCAGGCCGTGGTTGCGCAGGATCATGGCGTTGTTATCGCCGAGATCGCCGACAAGCTGCTCGCGGTACTTCGTGTCGATCACCACGCCCTCGTAGGCGTGGTGGCTGATCTTGGCGAAGCGCATCGAGGTCTGGGTGTTGGGCAGCAGGCCGCACTCCATGGTCGACACCGCCATGCCGGCCCAGGTGTGGGTGTGGATCACGCAGTTCACGTCGGGCTTGGCCATGTGGAGGGCCGAGTGGATCACGAAGCCGGCGCGGTTCACGCCGTATTCGACGCCGCCCACGAAGTCGGGCTTGCTGAGGATGTTGCCCTCATGGTCGATCTTGAGCAGGCTCGAGGCGGTGATCTCGTCGTACAGCAGGCCGTAGGCGTTGATCAGGAAATGATCGGGCTCGCCGGGCACGCGCACGGAGATGTGGTTGGCGATCAGGTCCGTCATCTCGTAGAGGTCCATCAGCCGGTAGCAGGCAGCGAGATCGACGCGGGCCTGCCATTCCTCGGGCGATACCTTGGCGCGAAGGTTGGCG
>DASXQC010000331.1:0-4315 GCA_036493235.1 Reyranella sp. | reverse complement strand
CCGCGACCCGGCTGGCCTCGCCGATTGCAGATCATGATCTGAAATTTGCAAGCAACTCGACCGAGGCTCACCCCCTCCGTCGCGGATTACCGCGCCACCTCCCCCGTACGACGGGAGAGGAGAAAAAGCATGAGCGAACATGAGTCCCGTCCTCATCTACCGACCCAGATAGACTTCGACGACGCGCGGATCGGCGCTCACCTGGTCGAGCGAGCCCTCGGCCAGCATCGAGCCCTCGTGCAGCACCGTGACCTTCACGCCCAAGGCGCGCACGAAGCTCATGTCGTGCTCGACCACCACGACCGAGTGGTTCCTGTTGACCTCGCGCAGCACGTGCGCCGTCGTTTCGGTCTCGACGTCGGTCATGCCGGCGACCGGTTCGTCGACCAGCAGCAACTTGGGGTTCTGCGCCAGCAGCATGCCGATCTCGAGCCACTGCTTCTGGCCGTGGCTGAGCCGCGCACCCAGCATGTGCTGCTGCTGCTCCATGCGGATGATCGACAGGATCTCGTCGAGGCGCCGGTTCTCGATCTGGGTCGGCGCCGCATTCAGCAGCTTGTACCAGCTGCGCAGGCCGGCCAGCGCCAGCAAGAGGTTGTCGCGCACCGTATGGTTCTCGAACACGGTCGGCTTCTGGAACTTGCGGCCGATGCCGAGCGTGGCGATGTCGGCCTCGTCGAGCTTGGTGAGGTCGGCCTTGCCGTCGAACACCACCTCGCCCTCGTCCGGACGCGTCTTGCCGGTGATGACGTCCATCATGGTGGTCTTGCCGGCGCCGTTGGGGCCGATGATGGCGCGCATCTCGCCCGGCTCGACCAGCAGCGAGAGGTTGTTCAGGGCCTTGAAGCCGTCGAACGAGACGGTGACGCCGCTGAGGTACAGGAGCGCCGAGGTGCTGCGGGGCGCGTTCATGCCGGTTGCGCCCTTCGCGCCTTGAGCTGGTCCCACAGGCCGACCACGCCCTTCGGCAGGAACAGCGTCACCAGGATGAACAACGCGCCCAATGCGAACAGCCAGACCTCGGGCAGCGCGCCGGTCAGGTAGGTCTTCGCCCAGTTGACGATGAACGCGCCGACCACCGGGCCGACCAGCGTGCCGCGGCCGCCGACGGCGACCCACAGCACCGCCTCGATCGAGTTGCCGGGTGCGAACTCGCTGGGATTGATGATGCCGACCTGGGGCACGTAGAGGGCGCCGGCGATGCCCGCCATCGCCGCCGACAGGACGAAGACGAAGAGCTTGTAGCCCTCGACGCGATAGCCCAGGAACCGCATGCGGCTTTCGGCGTCGCGCACCGCCGTCAGCGCCTTGCCAAACCGCGAGCTCACGACGGCGGCCGAGATCACCAGGAAGATCGCCAGCGCCAGCGCCGAGGCGAAGCACAGCGCACCGCGCGTGCTGTCGGCCTGCACCGAGAAGCCCAGTATGTCCTTGTAGTCGGTCAGCCCGTTGTTGCCGCCCAGGCCCATGTCGTTACGGAAGAAGGCGAGCTGCAGCGCATAGGTCATCGCCTGGGTGATGATCGAGAGATAGATGCCGGTGACGCGGCTCCTGAAGGCGAACCAGCCGAGCGCCAGCGCCAGCAGGCTGGGCACGATCACGATCATCGGCCCGGCGAACCAGAAATGGCGGAAGCCATGCCAGAACCAGGGCAGCTCCGGATAGTTCAGGAACACCATGAAATCGGGCAGCAGCGGATTGCCGTAGACGCCGCGCGTGCCGATCTGGCGCATCAGGTACATGCCCATGCAGTAGCCGCCGAGCGCAAAGAAGGCGGCGTGACCGAGCGAAAGGATGCCGCAGAAGCCCCACACCAGGTCGACCGCCAGCGCCAGCGAGGCGTAGCAGAGATACTTGCCGATCAGCTGGAGGATGTAGGACGGTACGTAGAGCGCGCTGGTCCTGGGCATCAGCTGGTTGAGCAGCGGCAGGGCGATACCGATCGCCAGCACCAGCAGCACGAACAGCCGGACGTTGCGGCTCATGCCGTTCCAGAGGAAGCGCGTCATCATTCAACAGAGCGCCCTTTGAGCGCAAACAGTCCGCGCGGGCGGCGCTGGATGAACAGGATGATGAACACCAGCACCAGAATCTTGCCCAGCACGGCGCCGGCATAAGGTTCGAGGAACTTGTTGACGATGCCGAGCGCGGTCGCGCCGAGCAGCGTACCGAACAGATTGCCGACGCCGCCGAACACCACGACCATGAAGGAATCGATGATGTAGCCCTGCCCCAGGTTCGGGCTGACATTGTCGATCTGGCTCAGGGCCACGCCGGCGAGGCCGGCGATGCCCGAGCCGAGGCCGAAGGTCAGCGCGTCGACCCGTGGCGTGCGGATGCCCATGGCGGCGGCCATCGGCCGGTTCTGCGTCACCGCGCGCATGTAGAGGCCGAGCGGCGTCTTGCGCAGCAGCAGGAGCAGGCTTGCGAACACGATCAGGGCGAAGATCACGATCCAGAGCCGACCGTAGGTGATGTCGAGCTGGCCGACCTTGAAGGCGCCCGACATCCACGTCGGCGACGAGACCTCGCGGTTGGTCGGGCCGAAGATCGAGCGCACCGCCTGCTGCAACACCAGCGACAGGCCCCAGGTGGCGAGCAGCGTGTCGAGCGGGCGCTTGTAGAGGAAGCGGATGATGCTGCGCTCGATCAGCACGCCGACGGCGCCCGATACCAGGAAAGCGAGCGGCAGCGCGATGACGATGGAGAAGTCGTTGAACTGTGGCGCGGCGCTGCGGATCGCCTGCTGCACGACGAAGGTCGTGTAGGCGCCGAGCATCACCATCTCGCCATGCGCCATGTTGATGACGCCCATGGTGCCGAAGGTGATGGCGAGGCCGATCGCGGCGAGCAGCAGCACCGAGCCGAGCGAGATGCCGTACCAGACGTTCTGCGCGCCCGCCCAGGCGGCGAGCGACTGGCGCACCGTATCGGCAGCAGCGATCGCGGCGACCTTCACCTCGGCGTCGGACGAAGACGCGGCGGCCTGCAGCACGCCGAGCGCATCGCGGTCGCCTCGGTCGCGCACGACGGCGATCGCCTCGATCTTGTTCTTGCTCGGCGCATCCGAGGCGAGCACCGCCGACGCACGAGCCTCGGCCATCGCCCGCTTGATGCCGTTATCCTTCTCGGCCGCCATCGCCTTGTCGAGCGCCTCGAGCGACGACGCCTCGCGCCGGGTGAACAGCGCCCGGGCCGCCTCACGACGAACCTTCGGATCGGGGTTCATCAAGGTGAGCGTGCCCATCGCGGCATCGATCGTGCCGCGCAGGCGGTTGTTGATCTTGACCCGCTCGAGATCGTCCTCGGTCGCGGCGCCAGCTTCCCTGCCGGTGATGGCGTCGGTCAGCGCCAGCTGCTTGCCGCTGCCTTTCGCGATCACCACGACCTTGTCGGCGCTGCGCACGTAGAGCGCGCCGTCATTGAGAGCCCGCAGGATCGGCGCGGCGCGTGCCTCACCCGAGGCCGCCAGCGCCGTGATCGCCGCGTCGCGTTCGCTGTAGCCGCCGGTCACCAGGTTCGTGACCAGTGTGGCGAGATCGTCCGCTGCGGCCGCGCTTGCCATGAGAAGAGCGGCAAGGATCGGCAGCAGCGCCCCAAGAAGACGCATTCGCGACATTTTCCAGAATTAGCCTGTAGATGGAAATGGGGCGACTCGAAAGTCGCCCCATCCCTGTGTGTATCGATCAGGGTTTATCGAATCGGGCTGGGCTACTTGCCCGAGCCGATGCACTTCTTGGCAACGGTGTCGTAGTTGCCGCACATCATCGGCGGCGTCCAATCCGCAACCAGGTTCTTGGAGTCGTCGAGGATCGGCGACCAGGCGGCGCCCGGCACCAGGCCCGAGGTCTTCCACACCACGTCGAACTGGCCGTTGCCCTCGATCTCGCCGATCAGCACCGGCTTGGTGATGTGATGGTTCTTCAGCATCTCCGACATGCCGCCGGTCAGGTTCGGGACCTTCACGCCGACGATCGCGTCGATCACCTTGTTCGGGTCCGTCGTGCCGGCCTTCTTGACCGCCTCGACCCACATGTTGAAGCCAATGTAGTGCGCTTCCATCGGATCGTTGGTCACGCGCTTCGGATTCTTGGTGAAGGTCTGCCACTCCTTGATGAACGCCTCGTTGGCCGGGTTCTTGACCGATTCGAAGTAGTTCCAGGCGGCGAGATGGCCGACCAGCGGCTTGGTGTCGATGCCGGCGAGCTCTTCCTCACCCACCGAGAAGGCGACGACCGGGATGTCCTTGGCCTTGATGCCCTGGTTGCCGAGCTCCTTGTAGAACGGGACGTTGGCGTCGCCGTTGATGGTCGAC
>DASXQC010000330.1:0-6205 GCA_036493235.1 Reyranella sp. | reverse complement strand
GACCGTGACCCAGAACCCGCCCATGATCGACGGCCCGTACTGGGCGAGGATCTGGCGGTTGAAGAAGTTGTCGAGGAGCGGGGTCATTGTCTCAGTCCTTTCCTCCCCTTGGCGGAGTCCGCCAAGGGGAGGGAGCGCTGTACGATGAACCCGCTCCTCGACAACTTCTTCAATCGCCAGGTCCTCGCCCAGTACGGGCCGTCCATACTGGGCGGGTTCTGGCTGACGGTCGAAGTGGCGCTCGCCACCATCGCGATCGGCGTGATCGCCGGCCTCGTGCTAGCGATCGTGCGGGCGATGCGCTGGAAGCCGGCCGACATCGCCATCATCATGTTCGTCGACGTCTTCCGGACGCTGCCGCAGCTCGTGATCATCGTGTTCCTGTATTTCGGCCTGCCCTACGCCGACATCCAGCTCTCGCCGTTCGCCGCGACCACGCTGGCGCTGGGCGCCGTGCTGGCGGCCTTCGCGACCGAGATCTTCTGGGCCGCCATCCAGGCCGTGCCGCAGGGCCAGTGGGATGCCGCGCGCTCGCTGGGGCTGGGCTTCCTCAAGATCCTGTTCCTGATCATCCTGCCGCAGGCGATCCGCATCGCCGTGCCCTTGCTCACCAACCGCGCCATTGCCATCACCAAGGGCACCGCGCTCGGTACCGCCGTCTCGCTGCCCGAGCTGCTGGGCCGCGCCCAGAGCAGCATGGCGATCGCCGCCAACCCCTCGCCGCTCACGCTCGCGGCGGCGTTCTATCTCCTGTTCTTCGTGCCGCTGGTCGTCGCCAGCCGCTGGCTCGAAGGCCTCGGTTCGCCCAAGGCGTTGCGGGGGAGGCAGTGAGATGGAAGGCCTGCAGCTCTTCCTCGACAACTTCGCCGACTGGGGCAGCTTCGTCCGCATCTGGCCGCTCTTGTGGCAGGGCCTGCAGCTCACCGTCCTGCTGTCGATCGTCACCTTGCCGATCGCCGCAGCCACCGGGCTGCTGATCGCCATCCTCTACAGCTTCCACAACAGACCGTTGAACGTGGTGCTGCTGATCTGGATCGACCTGTTCCGCTCCTTTCCCGTGCTGGTGCTGCTGATCCTGATCTTCTACGGCCTGCCCTTCCTCGGCCTGACGCTTCCGTCCTTCGCCGCCTGCGTGCTGGCGCTCACGCTCAACCATTCGGGCTACTACGGCGAGATATTCCGCGCCGGCATCGAGGCCATCCCGCACGGCCAGCGCGAAGCCGCCCGAGCACTCGGCCTGCATCCGCTGCAGATCATCTTCCTGGTGATCCTGCCGCAGGCGCTCGCCCGCGTGCTGGCGCCACTCGCCTCCAACTCGCTCGAGCTGGTGAAGACCACCTCGATCGCAGCCCTGGTCGCCCTGCCCGAGCTGCTGCGCTCGGCGCGCGTAGCGCAGGAACAGACCTACAATCCGACGCCGCTCACCGCCGCGGCGATCATCTTCTTCGTGCTGCTCTTCCCGTTCGCCCGCTGGGTGGCGAAGCTCGAGCGCGACATGATCATGAGGCAACGATGAAACGACTGGCCGGCAAGACCGCTCTCATCACCGGCGCTTCGTCGGGCATCGGCCGCGCCATCGCGAAGAGGTTCCACGAGGAAGGCGCCGAGCTGCTGCTGATGGACATCACCGAGCAAGTGGTCGAGGGCGGCGAACCGACCCACAAGATCCTCGACGTTCCGTTCTTCCAAGGTGACGTTTCCAAGGAGGCCGACGTCGAGGAAGCCGTGCACCGCGCCGCCAGCCCGACCGGCCGGCTCGACATCGTCGTCAACGACGCGGTCGTGCGCGCCGGCAAGCCGCTCACCGAGACCAGCCTCGAGGAATGGAACCACGTCATGGCGGTAAACGTGACCGGTGTGTTCCTGGTGTGCCGCGCCGCGGTGCGCCGCATGCTGACCCAGGAGATCCGCCACGAGGCGCGCGGCCGCATCGTCAACATCTCCTCGCAGCACGGCATGGTCGCCGCGCCCGAGGACTGCTCCTACGGCGTCTCCAAGTCGGCGATCGTCTACATGACGCGCCAGATCGCCGCCGACTACGGCCCGCACAACATCATCTGCAACGCGGTGGCGCCGGGAAAAATCCTGACCGGCAAGGGCGGGCGCGCGGTCGAGCCGCGCTGGATCGACTATAGCCACCACCGCACGCCGCTGCCGCGGCTCGGCCGCCCGGAAGATGTCGCCAATGCCGCGCTCTTCCTGGCCTCGGACGAGGCGAGCTTCATCACCGGCGAGAACCTGATGGTGGACGGCGGCTGGATGGCAAGCTGACCGCCTGCCCGTCGCTACGCAGCGGATGGCGCGGTGATCCCCGGCGGGCGATAGTCCGTACAAGACTGGCGATTGGGGGAGAGCCGTCATGAATGCCTTCATCACCGTTTTCTACGACTGGTCGCGCGCCTTCGCGACCCTGTTCACGGGAGCAGCGCCGCTCGCCGTGCGCATCACCGTCGGCGTGGTGTTCATGGGCACCGGCTGGACCAAGCTGCACAATCTGCCCGCCATCACCAAGAACTTCGCCGCGCTCGGCATTCCCGCACCGGAGATCCTGACGCCCTTGGTCTCGGGCGTGGAGTTCGTCGGCGGCCTATTGCTGCTGCTCGGCCTGCTGACCCGCTTTGCCGCGGTGCCGCTGATGATCGTGATGGTCGTGGCAATCCTCTCCGCCAAGCTGGGCGACATCGATTCGCTCGAGACCTTCCTCGGCTTCGAGGAGGTCTCCTACTTCGTGATGTTCGCCTGGCTCGCGATCGCCGGCCCCGGCCCGATCTCGGTCGACCACTTCATCCTGCAGGCTGCCGACCGCGATCCCGTGGATCACGGCGCCTGACGGCCGGGCTTTCGATCCAGCAAAATGTCGAGCATGCGTTCGGTGTCGTTGAGGAAGGTGCGCGTCACGCCGTAGTGCTCGGTGTCGCGATAGTCGATCCGGCGCGGCGGCCCGCTCTCGAACACGAGGATCGCCGCATCGGGATAGGCCATCAGGATCGGCGAATGGGTGGCGATGAAGAACTGCGAGCCGTCCTTCACCAGCTCGTGCAGGCGGGACAGGAAGGAGAGCTGTCGGGTCGGCGACAGGGCCGCCTCGGGCTCGTCGAAGAAATAAAGGCCGTTGCCGCGCAGGCGGTTCAGGAACAGCGCGAAGAACGATTCACCGTGCGACTGCTCGTGCAGGGATTTGCCGTCGTAGGCATCGATGATGCGCCCGCCTCCCGGCTCACGGTCGAGCGCCTCGATTTCCGTCGCCACGTTGAAGTAGCTTTCCGCGCGCAGGAAGAAGCTGTCCCGGATGCGACGCCCGCTACGGCTGAGACGCAGGACGTCGCTAAGGCCGGAATGCGATTCTCGGGTCGCGAACCGGAAATTGCGGCTGCCGCCTTCCGGGTTGAGGCCCATGCCGATGGCGATGGCCTCAAGCAGCGTCGACTTGCCCGCACCGTTCTCACCGACGAAGAACGTCACCGGACGATCGAACTCCATCGTATCGAGGCTGCCGATCGCCGGGATGCTGAACGGAAAATCGGTGAACGACGTCACCTTGTCCCGCCGAAGCGTAGCGCGGACCAGAAAGTTGCGGGCGTCCCAAGTCGCCATTCAAACGCGACTATACGGACAGGACCCCACCACCGGTAGCGACCGCCGGTAGTGACTTGTGGAACGGTCAGCCTTTGCCTTCCCGCTTGCGTCGCGCCTCGTAGGTGCGGAGATGCACGAGCGCGGTCGTGAGCACGGGATACTGGCCGCCCTTTGCCCGTTTCAGCAGGTCGCCGACCACGTGCTCGGCCTCGGTGCGGAGGCCGTTCTCGACGTCGCGGGCCATCGATGAATTGAACGGCGAGCCGGCCGCGATGAGCATTGCCTTGCCGCGCTCGGCTTTGTCGGACTGCAGCGGATAACCATTGGCCGCGGCGATCAGGCCGATTTCGTCGTAGAGTGCTATGATCAGCGGCGCGCCGCCGCCGCCCACGATGTCACCGACCGTGCCGCGCATCAGGCAGGTGATGGCGCCCGCCGTCGCGATGAACGCCCATTTGTCCCACATCTCCTGCAGGATTTCCCCGCTCTGGCCAGCCTCGATGCCGGCGGCGGCGAATTCGGCAGCAAACGCCGCAACCCGCGCCGACTTCGTGCCATCGAGCTCGCCGAAGCTGATTGCCAGCATCTCGGCCAAGTGAAGGATGCGACCCTCGGCATCGAGCGTCAGCGGCAGCCCCGCCTGCCCGCCCAGCACATTCTTCTTCGAGAACCGCGCGGCGAGGGCGTCGAGATGCGCGAGTCCGTTCAGCAGCGGCAAGATGGCGGTGTTCGGCCCGACGGCCGGCGCGAAAGACGTCAGCGCGCCCTCGAGGTCGAACGCCTTGCAGGCCAGAAGGACCGCGTCGTACGGGGCCTTCAGCGTCTCCGCCGACACGAGCGGCGGAGACGGCAGGCTGACGTCGCCGAGCTTGCTCTTGATGACCAGGCCGGTCTTGGCGAGCTGCGCCGCCCGGCGCTCGCGCACGAGAAAGGTGACGTCGCGTCCGGCGGCCAGCAGGCGGCCGCCAAAGAAGCCGCCGATCGCCCCGGCGCCGACAACGAGGATACGCATGATCTGGTCCCTTTATAGAACCGGGTGAATTTAGCGCTTCCCCGCCTCCGTTCGCGCGAGGTTTGCTCGCCTACCCATTCTTTTCCCGCGAATCGGCCGGCGCCTCGGCGCGCTCCTTCATGCCGTAGTCGCGCACCACAGAGGCGATCCGCAGGTGGTAGTCGCGCAGCACACCGCCGCGGCCAGCCGCCTGCGCCTGGCGGTGATGTTCGACATTGCGCCAGGCCTTCACGGCCTCTTCGTCGCGGAAGAACGACAGCGACAGCAGCTTGGTCTCGTCGGTCAGGCTCTGGAAGCGCTCGATCGAAATGAAGCCGTCGATCTGCTCGAGCTCGGGCTTCAACTTCGCGGCGATGTCGAGGTAGGTCTGCTTGCGTCCGTCGGCTGGCCAGACTTCGAAGATCACGGCGATCATGGCTGCTCTCCTTTCAAGGCGCGGCCGACGGCGTCGTAGAGCCGATGGCGCCCGGTTTCGAGATGCATCAGGTGGGTGCCCGCGTCGAGCTTCACATCGTGGCGCGACGGATTGGCGGTGGCAGCGTCGAGGATCGTTGCCGCATCGGCATCGCGGCAGAGCGAATCCCAGGCGCCGCGCACGATGGTAAGCGGCCGCATGATCCGCGCCGGATCCCAGAACAGCTTGCCGGCCCAGGTGTCCATGTTGTCGGCGCGCGGGCCACTGGGGATGCGCACCGCGGGCGGCGTGCGTTTGACGGCGTCGGGATCGCTTGCGAGATAAGCCCGCGCCCAGCGGTCGAATCCTTCGAGCACCGGCGGATGGCCCTTCGGTACGTCTTCGACGAAGCGGGCGTACTGCGCCTCGTTGGGGACGTCACCCCAGGCCGGCAGTGATGGCGGCGTGCCGCCGCTGCGGCGGGCGATCGGCGCGAACAGGACCAGGCGATCGATCGCGTCGGGCAGAGCGATGGCGGCGAGCGACGCGGGTGCGCCGCCCCACGAGTGCGAGACCAGCGACACGCGCCGGCCGGTCTCGCGCTGGATCAGCGCCACCACGTCGGCGACCTGCCGCGCCGCCTCGGGAGCGCGGCCGAGCGGCGGATGGCGGTCGGCAGGCTCGCTCATCGCGGCGTAGCGGCCGCTCTCGCCGAATCCCGCGAAGTCGAACGCCCAGGCGTCGAGACCGCGGGCATTCCAGTCGTCGAGCCAGCTGCCGTTGCCGAAATCGAAGCCGACCGACAGTGCCGACGGGAAGGTCGCGCCGTGGACATAGAGGACAGGAGCGCCGCCGGAGGGCTGGCGCTGGAGAGACAGCGACGGCCGGTGATCCGTCGTGGGGAGCCGGAAAGTCTGTTGGGTCATGCGGGAGAGATAGTCGCTCTCCACCCGCCATCCCTTCGGTAGCTGCCGAAGAGACTTATCCACCGATTCTGGCAAGCCGGGGGTGATGGGAAGATGGGAAGAATCGCCTGAAAGACAAGCGGGCCAGCGTTCTACACTTCCCACGAGGGTGGGAAACCATGGGAAGTCAATCGAGCCCGCTGCCGCCGTAGATCCAGTCCAATGCGGCGTACCACTCCTCCTGGCTCTTGGCGCCCATGAGGGCGTTGCGCAGCGCCGCGTGTGGGCCGTCGGGGTGATAGACGTGGTCGCCCATGG
>DASXQC010000329.1:0-9292 GCA_036493235.1 Reyranella sp. | reverse complement strand
TCCTCGAACTCGGCCATCGAATCGGCCGGGATCATCAGGGCACAGGCGTGGTCGACGCCGATCTTCTTCAGGCCCTCGACCTTCTCGCGGATCAGGTCGGGCGAGCCGACGAGGTTGGCGACCACCTGCTTGGAAAGATCGCGCCCGGTGTAGGCGAGCGACTTGCGGTGCGCGACCAGGCCCGATTCCATGTAGCGCTTCTCGGCTTCCTCGGTCGTCTTCGCGATGGTCATCGAGAACTGCGGCGCGATCTCGATCTCCTTCGGATCGCGACCGAGCGCATGGGCGCGGTCCTTCAGGAGCTTGATCCATTCGGCGAGCTCCGGCCACGGCCGCCAGCCCGGCAGCCAGCCGGTCGCGAGCCGCGCCGTGCGCTCGATGGTCGGCTTGTTGTGCCCACCCAGCCACAGCGCGAAGGGCTCGCGCTTGGGCTTGGGGTACATCTCGATATCCTTGACCGAGTAGTACTTGCCGTCGTGCGTGACGCGCCGCTCGGTGAAGAGGCGGCGCATCAGCTCCAGCCCCTCGTCCATCATCTCGCCGCGCTGCGCCTTCGGCGCGAGCCGGGGCGCCCATGAGGCGAACTCCTCGCGATAGGCGCCGATGCCCAGTGCCAGGATCAGCCGGCCGTTCGAGAGCTGGTCGATCGTCGCCGCTGTCTTGGCCAGCCAGAACGGATCGCGCATCGGCTGCACGGCGAGCGCGGTGCCGACCTCGAGCGTCGTCGTCGCCGCGGCGCAAAAGGAGAGCACCGTCAGCAGCTCGTAGAAGTTCGGCGGTGTGTCGGGATAGAGCTCGCGCACGTAGTGCTGGCTCTGGATGTGGTCGTTGCCCCACACCGAGTGATAGCCGAGCCGCTCGCACAGCTTCGCCATGCGCACGAAGTCGGACGGATCGACGAAGGGGATCGGATACATCACCCCTTCGAAACCGGTCGGCAGGCTGATCGAAAACTTCATCCGTTCACCGCCTTCAGGGCGGCGGCGATCGAGCCGGCATCGTCGAGGCCACCCAACACCACCTCGTCGAGCCCGATGGCGCGGTATTCGTCGAGCTTCGCCCGCACCTCACCCGCCGTGCCACAGGCCGCGTGCCGGCGCACCACGTCGTCGCTCACCAGCCGGTCGACCTCGACCCAGTTCTCGCCCGCATAGGCCGCGGCCAGCGCCTGCTGGTCGAGGCTCGCCCCGCCCAGCCGGATGTTCTCGGCATGGTGGGCTCCGCGCAGCACGAAGCCGATCGGCCGGCGCACGGTGTCGATCGCCCCGAGCCGCGTATAGACGATGCACGACTTGTGGCCAGATCCTGATCCTGGGCCGACCTGATCGAGGCAGGCCTTCACGAAGGGCGGCGAGGTCGCCGCCGAGATCAGCACGCCATCGGTCTGCCGACCGGCGAGCCGCAGCATGTTGGGCCGCGAGGCGGCGAGCACGATCGGGATGGCGCGGCCGCCATTGACGAGGCGCCGGCCTTCGACCGCAAACATCTGGCCGTGGAAGTCCGCCATCTCACCGGCGAAGAGCTGTCGGCAGATCTTCACCGCCTCGCCGATCGCGACCAACGGCTTGGGCGACTCGATACCAGCCGCCTTGAGATCGGCCGGCGCGCCCGAGCCGAGGCACAGGATCACACGGCCGGGATACATCTCATCGAGGCTCGCCGCCGCCATGGCGATATAGACCGGATGCATCGAGTAAGGGCTGAGCGCCATCAGCGCGACTTTGATCTTCTTCGTCGCCGCCAAAGCCAGCGCCGCCGTCGTCACCGGATCGCGCAGGAAGAGATGGCAGGCGATCCAGAGCGTCGTCGCCCCGCCCGCTTCCGCCGCCTGCGCCTGCGTCGCCATCTCGGCGATCGGCGCGCGGCCATCCATGGCGATGCCCAGATCAGCAACGAGCTCAGCCATGGAAGCCGTACGCCGACTTGAGCGCCGCCATCAGCTCCTTCAGCCCGCCCTGCACCAACGGTGCCTCGGGCAACGCCTGCTCGATCGGCCCGGGATCCTTGAGGCCGGCGGCGGTCAGCAGCGCCACGCAGCGCTCGTTGGGCTTGATCGTGCCCTGCGCCCGCAGCCGCTCGATCGCGGCGAACGGCGCCGCCGACGATGCCTCGGGCCAGAGGCCCTCCTTCGCGGCGAGCATCAGCACCCAGCGTCGCAGATCATCGTCGAGGACCGTCACCGCCGCGCCCCCGGTCTTGCGCAGGACGTCGAGCGCCTGGACGGTGCCCTGCAGCGCGCCAATCGAGGTCGCGATCGACGGCGCATTGCGCGGCGATTCGGGCGGCATCGCATCGCCGCCTTCCATCGCCGCCGCCAGCGAGCCCGAGACCTCGGCGGCAACCAGACGCGGCGTCCGATCGATCCAGCCCAGCGCCTTCAGCTCATCGAAGCCCTTCCACACGCCGTACAGCGCATCGCCGTAGCACACCGGCAGCACGCACCAGTCGGGCGGCTGCCAGTCGAACGCCTCGGCGATCTCGTAGGCGATCGTCTTGTAGGCTTCCATGCCGTAGGGATTGGAACCCACCACCGGCCCGAAGAACGGCGAGGTCGGATACCAGCCGAACTCAGCGACCCCGAGAGTCTGCAGGCGCCAGCGGTCGGCCTTGTCGGCGACCTTCACCAGCATCGTACCGTAGGTTCGCATCTGCGTGACCAGCGGCCCGGCCGAGCCCATGAAGGTGAAGACCACGCACGGAATGCCGGCCTTGGCAGCATAGGCCGCTGCCGACGCACCGGCGTTGCCCGACGAGCTCGAAGCGATGACCTTGGCGCCGAATTTCTTCGCCATGGTAAGCGCGCCCGAGCCCAGCCGGTCCTTGAACGACCAGGTCGGGTTGCGCGATTCGTCCTTGATCCAGACGTCGCCCAAACCGAGCGACGGCGCATGCAGCAGCGGGGTGTTGCCCTCACCCAGGGTCACGGCTTCCTCGGCGGAAGCGTGCAGGAAGCCCGACCAGCGCCACATCGAGCCGCGGTCGCGGCGGATGGCGTCGCGGTCTGTTCCGATACCGGGAACAGCGTCGTAGACGACGGTGAGGTTGGCCGGTGCCCCTCGGGCCCGGCAGGCCGGGCAATCCTGGGCATAGTGGTCGACGGGGTAACGGGCGCTGCAACGAACGCAGGCAAGCGCGGAAGGCTGGGGCATGACGCGGCGCACGTTGGCGGCCTGCGTCTGAGGCGTCAACCGGCTAAGATGGCCACCGTGGAGAAGCGGAACACTCTCGGGCCTCGTGCCACCATGTCGGCCCTTGGATTCATCTCAGGGTTCGTGGATACGCTGGGCTTCATCGCCCTGTTCAATCTGTTCGCGGCCCACATCACCGGCAACGTCGTGCTGATCGCCGCGTCGCTGGTCGACCAGCGCTATGGACTGGCGATCAAGCTGCTGGCCATCCCAACCTTCATCGTCGCAGCGATCGTGACACGCTTTTACATCATCCGCCGCGAGCGCCGGGTGCTCGACGCCACGGCGCATGTACTGATCGCCGAAGCGGTGCTGCTCGCCGCCTTCATGGCGATAGCGCTCGCTTCAGCGCCGTTCAAGAGCCAGGACAGTCCCGCGGCGATCGCCACCGGCTTGCTGGCTGCCACGGCGATGGCAGTCCAGAATACCGCTGCGCGTACCTTCATGAACGGCCTGCCGCCGACCACAGTGATGACAGGCAACCTGATGCAGATCATCGTCGACGCCGTGGACGTGCTGCACCGCCACGGCAAGCTTGAGCCCAAGCGCGATCGCCTGTCCCGGCTGGTGCCGCTGATGCTCGCCTTCTCGGCCGGCGCAATCGGCGGCGCGGTGGGCTATGTAACCATTGGCTTTCTCGCCCTGATCGCGCCGATTCTGGTAGCGCTCACGCTGGGCCTTTTCGGCAGACCTCATTCCGCAGCGGTAGTATGACATGACCCTCCTCCTAACCCATCCTGCCTGTCTCGCGCACGACACCGGCGAGCATCATCCCGAGCGCGCCGACCGGCTGCGCGCCATCCTGGCGGCGCTGCAGGACGATGCTTTCGCGAACCTCGAGCGCGCCGAGGCGCCGTTGGCGACGGTCGAGCAGCTGACCCGCGTGCATCCGGCCGAGATCGTCGAGGCGATCCTCGGCGTCCGGCCGCCGCCCGACGAGCTGGTGATGATCGACGGCGACACGGTGATGAGCGAGGGCAGTGCCGAGGCGGCCCTGCGCGCCGCCGGCGCGGCCGTCGCCGCGGTCGATGCGGTATGCGGCGGCGCAGTCGACAATGCCTTCGCCGCGGTGCGGCCACCGGGCCATCACGCCACGCCGACCGTTCCCGGCGGCTTCTGCTTGTTCAACAACGTGGTGATCGCCGCGCGCCATGCGCAGGCGGCCTACGGCATCGGGCGGCTAGCGATCGTCGACTTCGACGTCCATCACGGCAACGGCACGCAGGCGGTGGCCGAGATCGATCCGTCGCTGTTCTTCGGCTCGACCCACCAGTATCCGTTCTATCCGGGCACCGGCTCGGCGCGCGACCGTGGCGTCGACGGCAACGTGGTCAACGTGCCGCTCGCCGCCGGCAGCGGCAGCGACCAGTTCCGCATGGCGTGGGCCGATCGCATCCTGCCTGCACTCGACACTTTTGCACCCGAGCTGATCATCGTGTCGGCCGGCTTCGACGCCCATCGCCGCGATCCGCTGGCGCAACTCAGGCTCGAGACCGAGGATTACGCTTGGATCAGCCGGGAAATCCTGGCCCTCGCCGACAAGCACACCGGCGGCAAGCTGGTCTCGTCGCTGGAAGGCGGCTACGACCTCGAGGCATTGGCCGCGGCGACTGCGGCGCATGTGCAGGCGCTGATGCGCCAGTGAAGGCGCTTCGCGCTTGACGGTCGGATGAGTGGGGCGTAGTGGCCGTCGCGGTCGTCATAGCCGTGACGCCGACAATGACGGAAACAATCGATGGATAGCCACCCACGACGCGCTGCCCTCGGGCAGCGGACCGACTCGAGAGGATCGCGCTCGACGGCAGGCGTCGGGGTGAGCCGGCGCGGCCGCGCCTAGCACGGCCGCCAAGTTCATTCCCGCTGCGCCGTTGGGCCGGGAGATGAACATGGCGAATGAAAACCGCAACAATTTCGGAAGATGTTATGGCCTGCGCGGGTATTGCCCGCGCCTGCGGCGTTCTATGGTGCGAGGACAGATGAAGCGATCGGAATTCTGGGGACTCGGGCTGGCGGCATTTGCGTCGTTGGCGCCCATTCCGGCTTTTGCGGCCGATCCCCAGACTCCATCGGGCTTCTATTTCGGCGGACATGTCGGCTACCTGTTCAGCACCGCCACGGCGACCCTGGGCGATCCACCGGGCGTGGCCTCGTCGAGCGGCAGCAATTCGATCGGCCAGCTGTTCGGCGGCGTGCAGGGCGGCTGGCAGACCACGCTGCCGTCGCGCTGGATGGTGGGAATCGAGCTCGATCTGTCGTTCCTGGATGCGCGCGACGGCGGCCAGGTCCTGTCCTATCGAGAGACCTCGTCCGGTTATGCCGACGAGCAGCTCGAGTATCTCGGCTCGGCGCGCGCGCGACTGGGCTACCAGATGGGCGCCTGGACGCCGTTCGTGACCGGTGGCCTCGCCTTCGCCAGCACGCGCTGGGGCCGCACCGACCTCACCACCGGCAACCAGGATGCGACGCCGAGCCAATGGCGATGGGGCTATACCTTCGGCGCCGGCGTCGACTACGCGCTCGACCACCGATGGACCGCGCGCGCGGAGTATCTCTACACGCGCCTGCCGCTCACCGGCTTCTCCTTCTCCGCGCCCGCGCGCTACGATTCGCTCTACGACCTGCACCAGCTGCGCTTCGCGCTGAACTACCATTTCGGCGTCGACGGCGAAGACAAAGACAAGAAGGACGACGACCGCGGGCCGCTCAGCTGGGAGATCCACGGCCAGTCGACCTTCATCTTCCAAGGCTATCCGGCGTTCAACTCGCCCTACGAAGGCACCAACAGCCTGCCGGGCAGCGGCCAATCGCGCGAGACCTGGACGGTCTCGGCCTTCCTCGGCGTGCGACTGTGGCAAGGCGGCGAGCTCTACTACAATCCCGAGCTGCTGCAGGGCTTCGGCATCGCCGACACGGTGGGCGCCGCGGGCTTCCCCAACGGCGAGGCGCAGAAGTCGAACTTCCCCTTCCCGCGCTATAATACCTCGCGGCTATTCCTGCGCCAGGAGTTCGGGCTGGGCGGCGAGCGCGAGAAAATCGAGAGCGACTACGGCCAGCTCGCCGGCGACAAGGACGTCTCGCGGCTAACCTTCCAGATCGGCAAGTTCGCCGTGCACGATATCTTCGACGGCAACGACTACGCCGAGGATTCGCGCACCGACTTCCTCAACTGGTCGATCTGGGCGGCCGGCGCGTTCGACTATCCGGCGGATCGCGTCGGCCTCACTTACGGCATCACCGCCGAGCTGAACCAGGCGCGCTGGGCGGCGCGGGTCGGCTACTTCCTGGTCGGCAACGAGCCCAACGCCAACGTGTTCGACATGGACCTGTTCGCCCGCGGCGGCTATGTCGGCGAGTTCGAGATGCGCTACGTGCCGTTCGGCCGCAAGGGCGTGGCGAAATTCGGCACCTGGCTCACCAGCACCTTTTCCGGCTCCTACAACGAGGCTGTCGCGATCGCCCTGGCGACCGGCCTCGATGCGACGACGGCGATTGCACAGACGCGCCAAGGCCGCACCAAATACGGCTTCTACATCAACCTGCAGCAGGACATCAGCGACTATCTCGGCGCCTTCGCCCGCTTCAGCTGGAACGACGGCCGCACCGAGATCAGCGCCTTCACCGACATCGACCAGAGCCTGTCGGGGGGAATTCAGCTAAAAGGAACGTCGTGGGGCCGGCCTAACGACCGTATCGGCCTCGCCGGCGCATGGAACATGATCTCGCCCGACCACGAGCACTATCTCGCCGTGGGTGGGCTGGGCGTGCTGGTCGGCGACGGGCGGCTCACCTACGCCTCCGAGAACGTGGTCGAGGCGTTTTATGCCCTGCAACTGTTCAAGGGCCTGACGGCCACCGCCGACTACCAGCTCCTGGTGAACCCCGCCTACAACGCCGACCGCGGGCCGGTGCACGTCTTCAGCGGACGGCTGCACGCGACGTTCTGATCAGTTCCGGCGCTGATCACTTCATCGGATGGAGCTTGCCCGTGTAGGGCAAGGTCGTGGTCGGGCCGCCGCCCGCCGCCGGAAGCGACGACATCCCGTCCGAAAAGCCGCTGCTATCGACGTCTATGCCGGAGGTGGCACTCCTGCTGCCGGCGCCATAGGACGTGCCCATGCTGCCGTTGCCCATGCCGGAGCTGCCCAAGCCCATGTCCGTGGTATCGCCCATGATGCTGACGCCGGTGTTCTTGCCGCCATAGCTGCCGGAGGAATTGTAGTTGCCGATGCCCCCACTGGTGATCTTCCCGGTCGGCGCCGGGGGCAGGCTTTGGGCGAAGGCGGGGCTGGCTGCGGTGAGCAGACCGAACAGAAGCAGATGCATGCGCATGTGAGGCTCCTCCGGAGCATTAATGACTGGCTCGGCCGGTCCGTTGCGCGGCCTAAACTTTATCACGGTGGCTATCGGGCCGCCCGAGCTATGGCGGTGTCGTAGACGTAGGCGCGCTCCGTCGCAGCGCAAACGTCAGGCACCGCTACGTGGAGGCTTGGCCGCGGACTTGAGCTCAAGAACGTGCGCAAGCGGCACCGCGCGAGAAGCCGTAGGCTTCTCGCTTACTCTATTCCGAGATAAATGCGCTGCACGTCCGGATTCTCGGCCATCTGCTTCGCCGGCCCTTCGAGCACGGTCTTGCCGACCTGCAGGACGTACGCATGATCAGCCGCCTCGAGAGCGAGATCGACCGATTGCTCGGCGAGCAGGATCGTCTGACCCTCCTGGTGAAGCGCCGCGAAGGAATCGTACATCGTGTCGACGATCGCCGGCGCCAGCCCGAGGCTCGGCTCGTCGAGCATGAGCAACTGCGGCTCGCTCATGAGCGCGCGGCCGACCGCCAGCATCTGGCGCTCGCCGCCCGACATCGTGCCGGCGCGCTGGTGGCGGCGCTCGGCGAGGCGCGGAAACACCGCGTACACCCGCTCCAACAACCGCGGAATGCGTGTGCGATCGGGCAAGGGCGTTGCGCCCAGCAACAGGTTGTTCTCGACGCTCTGCTGGGTGAACAGCCGCCAGCCCTCGGGCGACAGCGCGATGCCCTTGCGCACGATGGCGTGCGCCGGCAGGCCGCCGATCGGCGCGCCGTCGAACGATACCGTCCCCTTGGCAACCGGCACGATGCCGGCGATGGCGTTGAGCGTCGTGGTCTTGCCGGCGCCGTTGGAGCCCAGCAGCGCCACCACCGACCCCTTGGGCACCTCGAGCGAGACGTCGGCCACGCCGATCAGGTCGCCGTAGCGCACCTCGAGATGCTCGATCTTGAGCAGCGCGGCCATCAGTGACGGACCTTGCGGCGGCCGAGATAGGCCTCGATCACGGCCTGATTGGCGGTGACCTCGCGCGGCGTGCCGCGGGCGATCTCGCGACCCTGATGGAACACCACGACGCGGCGCGTCAGCTGCGTGATCACCTCCATGATGTGCTCGACGATCACGATGGTGATGCCGCTCTCGTGCAGTCGCCGCACCAGGGCGATCGCGTCCTGCACCTCGGTCGGCGTCAGCCCGGCCATCGCCTCGTCGAGCAGCAGGACTTTGGGCTCCGACGCGAGCGCGCGGGCGATCTCCAGCCGCTTGCGGCCCGGCGTGCCGAGGCTGCGCGCCGGCGCGTCGATCACATGGCCGAGGCCGACGCTCTGCAGCACGTCGCGCGCCTTGGCCTGCGCCTCCTTCGCGTTGGGATGGCGCAGCAGCGCGCCGATCGTGGCGTTGTCGAGCACCGACATCGATTCGAAGGTGAGCGGGACCTGGAAGGTGCGCGCCAGTCCCAGCCGCGCGCGTGCCTCCGCCGGCTGGCGCGTGACGTCCTGGCCGGCGAAGGCAACATGGCCCGAGGTCACGGGCAGGTCGCCGGTCAGGCAGTTGAAGAAGGTCGACTTGCCCGCGCCGTTGGGGCCGATCAGGCCGAGGATGTCGCCCTCCTCGACCGACACCGAGGCGTCGTCGACCGCCTTGAAGGCGCCGAACGCCTTGACGACGTTGCGGGCCTCAATCAGCACGGCGCACGACCTTGCGGCGTTCGAGCAGCGACAGCAGACCGCTCGGCAGGAAGCGGGCAATGATCACGATGATCGCGCCATAGACCACGAAGGTGAGGCCCGCGCCCTGGCC
>DASXQC010000328.1:0-11649 GCA_036493235.1 Reyranella sp. | reverse complement strand
TGGGAGACGCGCGAGGACGGGGAGCTGGCGAAGACGTTCGGCAAGGGCCATCCGATCTATCACCTCGACGGCGGCAACATTCACGCCTACCGGCGCATGATCCATCACATGGACGAGGGCATCGGCCGCGTCCTCGCCGCGCTCGACGAGGGAGGCGTCGCGAACGACACGATCGTCGTCTTCACCAGCGACAATGGCGGCGAGCGCTTCTCCGACAACTGGCCGCTGGTGGGCGGCAAGATGGACCTGATGGAGGGTGGCATCCGCGTGCCCTACGTCGTGCGCTGGCCGGCGCGCGCGCCCGCCGGAACGGCGACCGAGCAGCTGGCCATTACCATGGACTGGGTGCCGACCTTCCTGGAGGCGGCAGGCACATCGGCCCATCCCGACTATCCGAGCGACGGCATCTCGCTGGTGAAGCCGCTCGGCGATCCGCGCGCTGTCATCGAGCGCCCGCTGTTCTGGCGCATGAAGCACAATGAGCAACGCGCCATGCTCGGGCGGCAGTGGAAGTACCTGAAGGTCAACGAGCACGAATACCTGTTCGACGTACTGAGCGACGAGCGCGAGCGCGCCAATCTCGCCAAGCGCCATCCCGAGCGACTCAGCGAGATGCGCGCGGCCTGGGAGACATGGGACGCAACGATGCCGCCGATCCCCGCAGAGGCCGGCGTGCGCCTGGTCTATGGCAAGAAGGACATGCCGTGACCGAGCCGGGAGACACCCAGTCGATCCGCGACCTCCTCGATTTCTGGCTCCTGCCCACGGACCATCCCGATCACGGCAAGCGGCGGAAGATCTGGTGGGAGAGTACGCCCGCCTTCGACGACGAGATCCGCAGGCGCTTCGGCGGCCTGATCCGGCGCGCCGTGGCGGGCGAGCTGGAGCACTGGGCCGAGGCGGCGGAGGGTGCGCTGGCGCTGATCATTCTGTGCGACCAGTTCACGCGCAACATCTACCGCAAGTCGGCCGACGCCTATTGCGGCGATGCCACGGCACTGGCGACGGCGCGCGACGCGGTGGCGCGCGGCTTCCATCTCACGGTGCCGCGCGACGCACGCACCTTCTACTTCACCCCGTTCCATCACAGCGAGAACCTCGCCGACCAGGAGATGTCCTGCGCGCTGTTCGAGACCATCGCCGACGCCGACAACAAGAGCTCCGGGCGCAAGCACCGCGACATCGTCGCCCGCTTCGGCCGCTTCCCGCACCGCAACGAGGTGCTGGGCCGAGAGAGCACGCCGGAGGAACTCGACTACCTCAAGACGGCGGAGCGCTTCGGCCAATGACCGCGAGGTAGAGATCGGCCGTCGCCGTATCGAAGCAGCAGAAGATCACGCGGTCGAGCGCGCCGGCGTGGGCTTTCACCTCGCACACGGCGATGTCGGCGGCCGGCTCCTTCGGGTAGCCGTAGATGCCGGTCGAGATCGCCGGGAAGGCGATGCTCCGCAGGCCGTGCTTCCCGGCGAGCGCCAGGCTGTTGCGATAGCAGCGCGCCAGCAGCTCGGGCTCGTTCTTGGTGGCGCCGTTCCACACCGGCCCGACGGTGTGGATTACATGCCGCGCCTTCAGGCGATAGCCCTTGGTGATCTTCGCCTCGCCAGTCTTGCAGCCGTTCAGCATGCGGCATTCGGCGACGAGCTCGGGCCCGGCGGCGCGGTGGATCGCGCCGTCGACGCCGCCGCCACCCAGCAGCGAAGAGTTGGCCGCGTTGACGATCGCGTCGACGTCGAGCCGCGTGATGTCGCCCTCGATGACCTCGAGGTGCGCCACGATCCTACCAGTAGCGAATGGGGCCGGTATCGAGATGGACGAAGCCGGAGCGCGGATAGAAGCCCACGCCGCCCATCTGCAGCGAACGCGCCGCCTGCCGGATCTTGAACACCGGCATGTCCGGGAAGCGGATGTCCATCGCGTTGCCGTTCATATGCTGGCTGTCGCGCGCCACGCCGCGGCTGACGCTCGCCAGCCAGGCATTGGTCTCGGGCGAGCGGTAGCCCGACAGCACGTCCACGGTGCCGTGGAAGCCGGTGACCTCTTCGGTGTGCCACAGCACGTCGAACAGCAGCGGATCCATTTCGGTCTGCTCGCCGGTCTTGCTGTCGCGCAGGAAGTGATTGAGCTGATTCAACGCGTCGCGATGGTAGGCGCCGTCCGACCAATAGGTCACGGTGAGCGACTCGTTGCTGTTGACGTTGAACAGGCTGAGCGTGCGCGGGCTGGTGGTGTCGAGCACCGGCGGCGGTTCGGGCACCGAGGGAGCGAAGCCGCCATAGCGCGAGCCGCGCAGGCTTTGCGGCGTCACCACGTGGGTGCGGATCGGGATCGTCGCCGTGTGCTGCACGGGGTGCTGGACAGCGGCCGTTTTCTGGACCGCCGCCGTATGCTGCACAGCAGCATGCTTGGCCGGTGCGGCCGGCGCGGCCTTCTTCTTGATGGTGGTAGAGGAGCCCCTGAGCACTTCGGGGGCTTGAGCAAAGGCAACGCCCGCAAAAGCCAACGTTGCAGCCAGACTTAGAACAAAACTCCGCATCCGTTGCCCTGACTTTGTTGCATTTTTGCCACAGCCCTTTGTACCAGAGTCCAAATCTCGACTCAAAGCGAAATTCCCAGTCGTTTGTAGAGATTTAGCCGGAGAAGCTCACAGAAGATTCAGCCACCGTGCTTTCTAGGACGCCCGGTACGGTTTCGACCGGAATGCCGGCGGCCCATAGCGTTTCGACTTCTTCCGCGACGGAGGACTCCGAGGCGAGCCGCACGACGCTGCGACCCTGCCGGACAAATGTCACGAGCCGCTGGCTCGCCTCCTCACGCGACACGCAGACCCGCTCCGCGTCGCGGCGGCCCGAAGCGACCACCTCGGGCGAAATCAGCCGGTCGTAGACGATCACGTCGGCACCCTGCAGCAGGCGATGCGCCTTCAGGGTCAGAAGATCGGGATCGCCCGAGCCAACGCCGACCAGATGCACCATGCCCTGCGCCGGCACCGGTTCACGGCGCGCCGAATCGAGCAGGCGGATCAGCTCGCGGCGAGCGGCGATCTCATCGCCGGCCAGCGCCAGCTCGGCCACGCGGCCCTGGAACACTCGGTCCCAGAACAGCCGTCGCGCGCGCGGCACGACAATCGTGCGGCGGACCTGGACGCGGAAGATCTCGGCGAAGCGCGCCAGGCGTCCGAGCGCGGCCGGCATCGCGCGCTCGATCTCGGCCCTGAGCCTGCGCGCGAGACCGGGCGCCGCACCGCCGGTCGAGATCGCGATGGTGATCGGCCCGCGATCGACGATCGCCGGCATGATGAAGCTCGACAGCGCCGGCGTGTCGACGACGTTCACCGGCACGCCACGCGCCTGCGCCTCCTGCGACACACGGCTTTGCAGCAGAGCATCGCCGCCGGCGACGATCACGATCGACATGCCATCCAGTTCGTCGGTCTCGAAGGTACGGCCGACCCACGAGATGCGCCCATCGGCAATGAGCTGGGCGATCTCGCCGGTCACCGTCTCGGCGATCAGCGACACGCGCGCGCCGGCCGACAGCAGCAGCTCGATCTTGCGTGCCGCCGCCTCGCTGCCGCCGACGACCAGTGCACGGCGATCCTGCAACGACAGGAAGAGCGGGAAGGTCTGCATCACGCCGCCTTCTTCACCCGCGAGGCGCGCAGCAGCGCGCGGATCTCCGGACGGCAGGAGCCGCAGTTGGTGCCGGCGCGCGTGGCCTCGCCGATGGCATCGAGCGACGTCGCGCCGTCGGCGATCGCCTCCTCGATGGCGTGGCAGGAGACGCCGAAGCAGGCGCACATCTCGCCGCCGCGATCGGTCGCATCGCCGCCCTGCAACAAAGCGTTGCGCTGGGCGACGCTCAAACGCTCGATCGCCATGAAGGGCGCGAGACGATCGCGGGCCGACTCGTCCCGCGATTCGCCCATCACCATGACCGCTTCGAGTCGGCCGTCTGCGACAACGGCGCCCAAGCCTTGCACGCCTTCCAACCACGGCCCGGGATTGGTCGCGCGAATCGAGGCGGCCAGCATCTTGCGTACTTCGGCCAACGGCTGCTCGCCGGCGATAAGATAGGCGGTATGCCCGGCGCCGGTGAGGCGCGTCCAATAGGCGATCGACGGCAGCATCAGCGGCCGGCGAGCGAGAATCGTGCCATGCCACGTCACGGCCAGGGCGCGGATTTCGACGGGCGTGTGCTTGAGCTCGGGCTGCCCCGAGATCGGATCGACCGCCGGATTGACCGCGGCATTCACGCAGCCCGCGCGCGAGGCCTGCGCGGTCCAATGCATCGGCGCGAACGCCTCGCCGGGTCGCACAGCGTCTGACGCATGCGCACGCAGCACCGCGCGACCCCATTGGCTCTCGATGGCGACGATGGAACCGTCGGCGATGCCGCGCACCGAGGCGTCTTGCGGATGAAGCTCGACCATGGGCTCCGGCCGATGCCCGGCGAGCCGCGCTGATTTCCCGGTGCGAGTCATGGTGTGCCACTGGTCGCGCAGGCGGCCGGTGTTGAGACGCAGCGGACGTGAGAGAGTGGGCGCATGCACCGGCGCACGCGGGACAGTCGCGACGAAGCGCGCGCGACGGTCGGCGTGGAAGAACCGGCCGTCGGCGAAGAATCGGTCCTTGCCCCAGACGAATGGCGCCAGCGCATCGTAGGCCCCGTCATCGATCGCGGCATGAGCGCCGATGTCGAAGTCGCGCGTGCCGTTGTTCTCGAAGGCCGAGAGCGCGGCGTGTTCGCGGAAGATGTCGGCCTCGCTCGTCCAGGCGAAGGCGTCGCCGAACCCCAGGCGGCGCGCGACCTCGCTCACGATCCACCAATCCTGCCGCGCCTCGCCGGGCGCCGGCAGGAACGGGCGCTGGCGCGAGATGACGCGCTCGGAGTTGGTGACGGTGCCGTTCTTCTCGGCCCAGGCGAGCGCGGGCAGGCGAATGCGGCAAGCGTCGACGGTGTCGCTGGCGCCGATCGCCTCGGAGACGATCGCGTACTCGCACGTCTGCAGGGCCGCCCGCACCACGTCGGCATTGGGCAGGCTGGCGACGGGATTGGTCGCCATGATCCATACCGCCTTGACCTCGCCGCAGCCGACCGCGTCGAACAACTCGACCGCCTTGAGGCCCGGTCTGGTCGCGAGGCGCGGGGCATTCCAGAAGCGGCGCACGCGGTCGACGTCGGCCGGCGCGAAGTCCATGTGCGCCGCCAAGGTGTTGGCGAGCGCGCCGACCTCGCGGCCGCCCATCGCGTTGGGCTGGCCGGTGATCGAGAACGGCCCCATGCCCGGCCGGCCGATGCGGCCGGTCAGGAGATGGCAGTTGATCAGCGCATTGACCTTGTCGACGCCGGCGCTCGATTGGTTGACGCCCTGCGAGTAGAGCGTGACCGTCCGTTCGGTGCGTGCGAACCAGTCGAAAAAGGTGGCGACGTCTGTCGCCGCCAAATCGCACTCGACGACGTCGCTCCCCTGTGCCGCCGCAAGTGCCGCCTCGAGGCCGCTTGTGTGGCGCTCGACGAAGTCCGTCGCCACCGCGCCGCGCCGCTGCAGTGACGCCAGCAGGCCATTGAACAGCACAACGTCGCTGCCGGGCCTGAGCGCCAGATGCAGATCGGCGATGCCGCAAGTCTCGGTGCGCCGTGGATCGATCACGACGATCTTCATATCCGGCCGCGCGCGCTTGGCGGCCTCGAGCCGCTGGAACAGCACCGGATGGCACCAGGCAAGATTGCTGCCGACCAGCACGACCAGGTCGGCCAACTCGAAGTCCTCGTAGCGGCCGGGCACCGTGTCGCTGCCGAAGGCGCGCTTGTGGCCCGCCACCGACGAGGCCATGCAGAGCCGCGAGTTGGTGTCGATGTTGGCGGTGCCGAGGAAGCCCTTGGCGAGCTTGTTGGCGGCGTAATAGTCCTCGGTCAGCAGCTGGCCGGACACGTAGAACGCCACCGACCCGGGTCCATGACGCGCGATGGTCTCCCGCAAGCCTGACGCTACGGCGTCGAACGCCGTCTCCCACGACACGCGCCGGCCGTCGATCTCGGGATGCAGCAGCCGGTCCTCGAGCCCCAGCGTCTCGTCCAGCGCCGCACCCTTGGAGCAGAGGCGGCCGCGATTGGCCGGATGTTCGGGGTCGCCGGCGAGCGCTGCCCCGCCCCGGCCGTCGGGCGTGGCCACGACTCCGCAGCCGACGCCGCAATAGGGACATGTGGTCCGGATCATGCCGCGATCGCGCGCAACGGCGCGCGTGCAGCCAGCTCGCGAAGCGTCTCGATCTCGCGGTGCCGACAGAACTCGAAGAACGTCTCATTCGGCGCACGATGGGCGAGCCAGGCGCCGAGCAGCTTCTCCAGCATTGCCGGCAGCTCACCGAAGGTGACGTCGCGCGCATACTCGCGCGCCATCGCCTGCTCGGCGGTCGAGGCCGCGCCGCCCCCGATATAGACGTGATAGCCCTCGACGCTCTCCCCGCCCTGCTCGACCTTGCAGGCCAGCAGGCCGATGTCGCCAACATAGTGCTGGGCGCACGAGTGATGGCAGCCGGTGAGATGGATGTTGATCGGCAGGTCGACGGCGACCCGCGCTTCCAGGTAGTCGGCGAGCCGCAGCGCATGGCCCTTGGTGTTGGAAGCCGCGAACTTGCAGCCGGCATTGCCGGTGCAGGCGACCAGTCCGCGGCGGATCGCGCTCGCTTCGACGCCGAGGCCCAGCGCCTGGATCGCCGCAATGCAGACGCCGACATTCTCGTCCGCGACATCGGAGATCAGCAGGTTCTGCCAGACCGTGAGCCGCAAAGTGCCGCTGCCGAAGCGCTCGCTGATCTCGGCCAACCCGCGCATCTGCTCCGACGTGATGCGGCCGACCGGCAGCACGACGCCGAGATAGTTGAGGCCCGCCTGCTTCTGCCGGTGCACGCCGATATGGCTGTGCTTGTCGGCCATCGGCCGCGGCGCGAGCGAGAATCCGGCGGCACGACGCAGCGGCGCCCCGTATTCCTTCTCGACCTCCTTCAGGAACTCGGCGCGGCCCATCCGGTCGAGCACATACTTCAGCCGCGCCTTGGTGCGGTTGGTGCGGTCGCCGTGGGTGATGAAGGCGCGCACGATGGCACCGGCCACCTTCACGCACTCCTCGGGCTTCAGCAGAAGCCCGGTTTCGTGGGCGAAGTCGCGATGACCGGTGATGCCGCCGAGCTGCAGGCGGAAGTAGATACCATCGGCCGCCTGCGCCGCGACGAAGCCGATGTCGTTGGTGTCCTCCAGCACCGGCACCTTGCCGCCGCCGTCGAAGGCGATGTTGAACTTGCGCGGCAAGCCGTACATCTCACGGTGATTGAGGATGTAGTGATGCATCGCGCTGCACAGCGGCCGCGTGTCGATCAGCTCCTGCGGATCGATGCCGGCGGTCGGGCTGCCGGTGATGTTGCGGATGTTGTCCGCGCCCGAGCCGCGTGACGTGAGGCCGAGCGCCTGCACCGCCGTCAGCAGATCGATTGCATGGTTCGCGCCGATCTCGCGGATCTGCAGGTTGGCGCGCGTCGTGACGTCGGCATAGCCGCCGCCGAAGGAGGCTGCGGCGTCGGCCAGCCCGCGCATCTGCGCGGCATTGAGGATGCCGTTGGGGATGCGCAGCCGGCACATGAACGAGTTCTCGGCCGGCGCGACGTAGAACAGCCCGTGGTACTTCGTGAGAAAGACGTCGACGCCTTTGGGGAACTCACCCGTGTCGTTGCGCTCGACCACCTCGTCCCAGCGATCGAGCGGATGGCGTTGGCGCTTGGCCTTCTCCTCGGCGACCAGCTTGCCGCCGGCCGCGGTGGTGCGGTCCTGCGCGGCGTACTGCAGCGCATCGGGTCCGGTCGACGACAAGGTCGGCGCCGCCGCGGCCGGAGCCGCCCCCGATGTCTTGCGCGCGGCAAGACCGCTGGTGAATCCCTCCAGCCAGCGCTTCTGCTGCTCGGTGAACTCGGTCACACCCGCGCCTCGGCCAGGCTAGGGGCGAGCTCGACCATGAAGCTCTTGCGCGTGTAGAACCACCAGGTCAGTGCAATGCAGGTGATGTAGAAGGCGAGATACACCGCCAGCGCCAGATGCGGCCCGCCGGTCATCGCGATCGAGGCGCCGAAGCCACGCGGGATGAAGTATCCGCCGCACGCACCGATGGCGCCGATGAAGCCCAGCGCCGCCGCACTTTCGATGCTAGCATCCTTGATCGCCTGCAGGCGCGTCGTGCCGTCCGCGATCCGCGAGGTCCTGAGCTTCTCCTCGCGGAAGATCGACGGGATCATCCGGTAGGTCGAGCCGTTGCCGACGCCGGTGCTGACGAACAGGACGAGGAACATCGAGAGGAAGCCCTCGAAGCTCTTGATGTTGATGAAGTACATGACGCCGATCGTGGCGGCGGCCATGACGATGAAGTTCCAGAAGGTCACCTGGGCGCCGCCCAGCCGGTCGGCGAGCCAGCCGCCGAACGGACGCGACAGCGAGCCCACGAGAGGCCCCAGGAACGCGATCGCCACGGTGATCTGCGGAAACTGCGTCTTCAGTAGCAGCGGGAACGCGGCCGAGTAGCCGATGAACGAGCCGAACGTCCCGATGTAGATGTACGACATCACCCAGGTGTGCTTGCGAGTGACGATGACGAGCTGATCCTTGAAGGTCGAGCGCGCGGAGGTGAGGTTGTTCATGTGGCGCACCGCGCCGTAGAGCGCGAGCGCGATCAGTGGCAGCCACATCAGGCCGGCGTTCTGCAGGTAGAGGCCGGTCGTTCCGAGGCCGATCACGATGGGCGTCACAAACTGCACGCCGCTGACCCCGATATTGCCGCCCGCGGCGTTGAGCCCGAGCGCCCAGCCCTTCATGCGGTCGGGATAGAAGAACGAGATGTTGGCCATGCTGGACGCGAAGTTGCCGCCGCCGAGGCCGGCGGTCGCGGCAACGACGAGCATGAGCCCGAACGACGTATCCGGCTGCGTGACGAAGTACGCGAGCAGGAGGGTCGGGATGAACAGCAGCGCTGCGCTGACGATCGTCCAGTTGCGGCCGCCGAACAGCGGCACCGCGAAGGTGTACGGAAAGCGCATCAGAGATCCGATCAACCCGGGCAGCGCAACGAGCTGGAACAGCTGGTCGGTCGTGTAGTGGAAGCCGGCTTGCGGCAGCTTGGTCGCGACGATGCTCCAGATGAGCCAGACCGAGAAGCCGACATGCTCGGCCACGATCGACCAGATCAGATTGCGCCGGGCGACGGCCTTGCCCTTGGTCTCCCAGTATTTCTCATCTTCCGGATTCCAGTCCGCGATCCAGGTCGAGTGCGCTTTGCTCATGGAGAGTGTTCCCTTTCCAGGGAGCAACGCAGCACAAGTCGTGCCAACGATTTCGCTTCATCGGGCTGTAGAAACAGCGGTCCTTAGTCGGACTGAATCATGGCGTTGATTCGACGAGCTTGCCGTTGTCCCAGCGGCTGGCGCGCGCCCGTTCGTCGGGCCCGATCACCTGGCCGTAGCCGTTGCGCTTGCCGTTGCGGAAGGTGCCCTCGTAGCGCTCGCCGTTCGCCAACGTTTCGACGCCGAGGCCGTCGAGCATGTCGGCCTTGAACTCGCCGCTCTGGGTCACGGTCGGCTCGGTCAGTACACGGCGCGTGCCGAGACCTTCCAGGCGGCCGGCGACGAAGTTGCCTTCCGCGCGCTCACTGCCCGGCTTGTCGCGCACGCCGAGGCCGGCCGGCACGCCGTTGCTCCACTGGCCCTCGTAGACGGGGCCATCGCTCAGGTGCTCGGTACCACGGCCGTCCAGGACGTTGTCCTTCCACTCGCCAGCCTGCTTGTCGTTGTCCTTGTAGACCAGCACGCCGAGACCCGAGCGTTTGCCGTCAGCCACCTGGCCGACATAGCTCGAGCCGTCGTCGCCGGTGACCCGTTCGGCATTCTCGAGACTGGACAACGCCGCGCGCGCGGCGGAGACGCGCGCCTCGCTCGCGCTGGCACGGGCAGTCGTTGCCGCTTCCTTGGCCCTATCGAGGATCTCGCGCGCCTTGGCGCCCGCGTGTCGGGCCGGGTCCTCGAGCGCCTTCTGCGTCGGCGTGACCGTCGGCTGTGTCGGAGTCGGCGTGGTTGACGGCGGCGGCAGCGCTGTCGGCGTCTGTGTCGATGCGGGAGTCGGTGGCGGCGTCGGCGGAGAGGGCGGTGACGAAGTTGGCGGCGTTGTCTGTGCGGGCGGCGTCGGCGGCGGCGCCGAGGCCTGCGACGGTGCGGGCGGGCTCGATGACGGCAGCACCGCCATCACCAGATCGCGCATCTCACCCTGATAGCGCCACACCGTAGCGGCGACCGCCAGCAGCAGCGCGAGCAGGATCCACGGCGTCGCGCTGCGTTGACGCGGCATCGGCGGTGGAGGCGGCACCAGCGGCTCGTGCGCTTCGCGGCTGACGCCGCCAAGCCGCGGCGTGCCGCCCGCGGCAGGCTGATCCATGCGCTGGGTCGGCGCATCATGCGCGCGCGGCAGCGACAGGCCGAACTGCTTGCTCCATTCGGCGACCGACTGCGGCCGCTGCTCCGGTGCGAAGGCAAGCGCGGAATCGACCGCCGCCAGGAACGCCTTGTCGTACGAGCGCGCTTCGCTGCCAGCCAGCGGGCGGTAGGTGTCCTTGCCGATGCGGCCCGCCGCTTCCGGCGGCGGCGCGCCGGTGATGGCGTGATGCAGCACCGCGGAGGCCGAGTAGATGTCGCTCCACGGTCCCTGCTTGCCCTCGGCCGTGTACTGCTCGATCGGCGCATATTGCGGCGTCAGCACCGAGGTCAACGTCCGAGAGCGGTCGCCCATCGCCTGCCGCGCCGCGCCGAAGTCGATCAGGATCGGCACGCCGTCGCGGCGGATGATGATGTTCGACGGCTTGATGTCGCGATGCAGGAAGCCCTGCGCATGCACCGCACCAAGGCCGAGCAGCAGGCCCTCGGCGAGCCGCCGCACTTCTTCGGGCGGCAGACGTCGGCCGGAGTGGCCGAGCATCTCGCCCAGGCTACGCCCGTCCTCGAACTCCATGACCGTGTAAGCTGTGTCGTTCGCGGTCAGGAAGCGCAGCACCGGCACGATGTGCGGATGGCGGAACCGAGCGAGCGCGCGGGCCTCGTCGAGGAAGCGCTCGCGGCCCCAGGCGAAATCCTCAGCCGAACGGCCGCTGCGCGGCACGACCTTGCCGCCCTGGCGCACGGCGAACTCGATCGGCAGGTACTCCTTGATCGCCACGACCTTGGCGAGCTGGCTGTCGAACGCACGATAGGTAATGCCGAAGCCGCCATGCCCGATCACCGAGTCGAGCCGGTAGTCGCCGAGCAGGGTGCCGACGGGCAGCGCCTGGACATTGTCCGAAGTCATGATCGGTCGCGCATCCCGCTCCTAGATGCGCGTTCGCGGCCGCGTACACAAGCGGGCGAAAAGTCTCCTGGAGATCAGGCCCCATGGACCCATGGGGGATCGGCTTTCGCCGATCAGTGCGTCGCAGTCACCGCCGACGCCGGCAGCCGCACCATGCTCTGCACTTCCGGCACCAGCTGGATGAGCACGATCAGTGCGCACAAGCCGATGGCGGTGAGCATGGTGGCGGGCCGGGTCTGCAGGTGCGGCGTTGGTTCGCGCCGCGTCGGACGATCGGTCATA
>DASXQC010000327.1:0-3395 GCA_036493235.1 Reyranella sp. | reverse complement strand
TCGATCATGGGCCTGGGCTTCGCGCCGCAGACCGGCGGGGCGATCAGCCTGATCGACCAGGTCGGCGTGAAGCAGTTCGTCGCCGAATGCGACGACTTCGCTGCGAAGTACGGCAAGCAGTTCGAGGTGCCCAAGCTTCTGCGCGACATGGCCGCACGGGGCGAAAGCTTCTACGGCAAGCGCACGGCCAAGGCGGCATAGTCGCCGCCGGCTGGCCTCGGCCGGCGTGACGGGGAAACATGGCAGTGCGGCTGTGGCTTTGGCTGGAGGGGCTGGGCGTCACCATCCTGGGAGGGCTCGGCCTCTCGACGGAGACCGCGCGACAGCTGATCCGCTTCGTGCTGGTCGGCCTGGTCGCGGCGGTGGTCTATGTCGGGGTCATGGCGCTCGTGATCGACGGCTTCGGCGGGCCGGTGCTGCTGGGCGCGTTCCTCGCCTTCGTGGTCGGCACCGCCGTCTCGTTCGTCGGCAACGCGCTGTGGAGCTTCGGCGCCCGCCCGACGCCCGGCAAGGCGATGTGGTTCTTCGCCATCAACACCACCGGCCTCTGCCTCAACATGGCGATCGCCTGGCTGCTCGAGCGGATGGGCGTGCACTACCTGCTGATCGCGCTGACGGTCCTGATCGTCGTGCCGATTTTCAATTTCGCAGGGCACCGGCTGATCACCTTCGCCCGCCCCGGCTGAGCCGCTATGATCCTCCTAATTCAGGAGGATCGCCCGTGGACGCAAAGCAGATCGACGCCCTTGCCCAGACCATCGCCGACGCGCGGCGGACCAACAAACCGATGGACGTGGCCGGCGCGATCGGCGACCTGAGCGAAGCCGACGCCTACAAGGTGCAGTTCGCCGTCCACGACAAGATCTGCGCCGGCGGCGTCGACAAGGTCGCGGGCTGGAAGATCGCGCTCACCCTGCCGCACCAGTATGAACCGCTGAAGCTCTCCGGCCCGGTGTTCGCCTGCATCTACGGGAGCGGCGTCAAGCAGAGCGGGGCGGCGTTCGGGCCGGGCTATCCGCTGAAGCCCGGCATCGAGCCCGAGTTGGTGGCGCGCATCTCCAAGGACGCGCCGGCCGGCACGACCTACACCGCCGACAACATCCGCGCGCATGTCGCCAGCCTGTCCTGCGGCATGGAGCTGGTCGACAACCGCTACGTCGACGCCGGCAAGATGACCGGCCCGGGCCGCATCGCCGACAACGTGCTGCAGGCTGCTTGCGTGATCGGGTCCGAGATCAAGGACTGGCAGAAGCTCGACTTCCCCAACCTCAAGGGCCGCTCGCTGCTCGACGGCAAGGAGCTCGCCAACGGCCCCGGCAGCGCCGTGATGGGCAGCGCCCTGATCTCGCTCGCCTGGCTCGCCAACACGCTCGTCAAGCACGGCAAGATGCTGAAGGCGGGCGACGTCATTCTCACCGGCTCGGTCCACGTGCCAGCGTTCCTGCCCGGCAAGGGCGTGGCGCGGACGGAGTTCGAGGGGCTGGGCGGGACGGACGTGGCGATCCGGTAGTCCCGGCGGCCGATGTGCCGCGCGCTGTCGCTCGCCGCCGCGGTCTCGCTTGGCCCCCTGCCGCCGGCGCTCGTGACGGCACTGATCCTCGCGCCGGTGCTGGTGAACTGCAGCGTGCGCGCCACGCTGCCCTGGATGTTCGCGGCGAGCCTGTATCTCCTGGCGACGATCGTGATCGTCCCCGTGGCGATCCTCGCGTCAATGTTCGGTGTGCTGGGCCTGCCGGTCTTCGCGCGGACCCTTCGCTATTCATTCGCGCCCTGGCGTCGGTCCTGCTCGTCGCCGGCGCCCTGACTCCGGTCGCGGTGATCGCCTTTCACGAGACGGGCCGGACCTGCCATCTCATTCTTTGATTTGGTGCTTGCGCTTTTCTACACAAGAACATATAGAGAACATGGACTCGGGAGAGGACCATGCAACACTCGTTTCCCCCACCATTTGGCGGCAAGCCAAAGCCACCGTCTTTGATGATGCGCCGCTTGCGGCGGCGCCAGGAGGTTCTGATGGGGCCGCCCACCGACCGACTGTTTCTTGCTGTTCTGCCAGATGAGGGCACCTCGGCGTGCATCGCCGAGAGGACGCGGCACCTTCGGCTCAGTCACGGTCTGACGGGCAAGGGCGTTCGACCGGAGCACTTCCATGTCACGTTGTGTCATGTCGGCGATAGCGTTGGCCTGCTGCGCGACGTCGTCGATGATGTCAAGAAGCGTGCTTCGCATGTGACGATGCCGCCGTTCCGAGTCTGCTTTGATCGCGCGGAGAGCTTTAGAAACGGCGCGCTCGTGCTGCGCGGCGACGATGGTGTGATCGGCCTCGACGTCCTGCAGCAGCGCCTGAGCGATGCGCTCGACGACGAGCCACGCAAAGCCCGCGGTTTCACCCCGCACGTTACCTTGCTGCGCGACAGCCATCGTGTGCCCGAGCAGCACATCGAGCCAATCGAGTGGACGATCCGCGAGCTCGTGCTGGTGCACAGCCTGCTCGGCCGCACGACCCATCGTCACCTCGCGCGCTGGTCGTTGACGGGATAGGCGCTACTCGACCGTCACGCTCTTCGCGAGATTGCGCCTGAGCTACGACGTCGGCTCGCTGACCACACAGTTGTAGAGGCTGGCCGAGATCGCCTGCTTGTTCTCGACCGAGAACTCGACGCTCGGCCGAAAGCCCATCGGGCAGGCGGTGAACATGAAGCCGGCCGGCTGGCCCCACTCGGTGTCGGTGGCGAGGCGCTGGCGGGGGGCCAGCTCGACGGTCTGGCTCTTCTGAGTTTCGAGGTCCATGAACTTGAGCGAGATCGACCGGCTGCATTCGTTGCCGACCATGACGGGGCCGGGCGGCCGGTTCCACACCAGGCAGCCTTCCATGTGCGCGGCGGTGCGCTCCTGCGCTTCGGCCGTTGCCGTCGCTGTTGTCATCGCCAGCAGAAGGAACGCAAACGCGAGGCGGATCACTTCTTGGTCCGGAAGAAGGTCGTCAGCACGAAGCGCCGGCCGCGCGTCACCGGCAGGGCTGAATGAAGCACCGAGCAGGAGAATACCGCTGCGCCGCCCAGCGGCGGGCTGACCTTGAGGCTCGAATATTCCGGAAACATCAGCTCGCCGCCCTCGAAGTCGTCATTGAGGTTGAGCGAGACGGCGAAGCTGCGGTCGGCGGTGGTCGGCGCGCCGTTGTCGCGATGGGCGGCGAAGAAGTGCTCGCCCTCGGCGCTGTAGGACAGCACGACATGGGCGTCGAAGGTGAACTCGCGGTCGTAGGCGAACACCTTCACCAGCTCCGGGCCGATGCGATAGGCGATGCGGTCGGAGATCGCCTTCTGCATCATCGGCTCGGTCACCATGTAGTCCTCGGTGCGCTTGAGGTCCTGCATGCCGACATTGCCGTAGCG
>DASXQC010000326.1:0-10643 GCA_036493235.1 Reyranella sp. | reverse complement strand
ATGATCATGAGCGCGCAGGATGCGCGCGGTCCACAAGACCATGAACTACCAGTTCGATTTCTCGTTCCTGGCGGAACGCTGGCCCGACTTCGTCGCCGGAGCCTGGCTGACGGTCCAGCTCACCGTCGTGTCGATCGCGCTCGGCCTGGTCGTCGGCACAGTCTGCGCGTTGATCCGGGTCTACGGCACGCGCTGGATGAAGGCGCCGGTCGGCGTCTATGTCGAGCTGATCCGCAACACGCCGCTACTGGTCCAGATCTTCATCGTCTATTTCGGCCTGGCGAGCATGGGTCTCAAGCTCTCGGCCGAAGTTTCCGCCGTGATCGCCCTGGTCGTGAACATGGGCGCCTACACGACGGAGATCATGCGGGCCGGCGTCCAGTCGATCCAGCGCACCCAGCTCGAAGCCGCCGACTGCCTCGGCCTCACCCGCCTGCAGACCATCCTCCATGTCGTACTGCTGCCGGCGATGGAGCGCGTCTACCCCGCCCTGTCGAGCCAGTTCGTGCTGCTGATGCTCGCCTCCTCGATCACCTCGCAGATCTCGGCCGAGGAGCTGACCGCCACTGCGAACCTCGTGCAGTCCGACACCTATCGCAGCTTCGAGGTCTACATCGTCGTGGCGCTGGTCTACCTCGCGCTGTCCTTCCTGTACCGTTTCGGCTTCTGGCTGATCGGGCTGGTGCTGTTCCAGCGCAAGCGCAAGCTGGGGACGGCCCTATGAGCGTCCACCTGTGATCCAGCTCAACGCCAACCACTTCATCTACCTGCTGCAGGCCGCGACCTGGACGGTGCTGCTGTCGTTGATCGCCTTCGTCGGCGGCTCGATCGTCGGCCTCGCCATCGCCCTTCTGCGCGTGTCGCAGGTCGGCCTGCTGCGCGCGCTCGCCAGCGGCTACATCCAGCTCATCCAGGGCACGCCGCTGCTGATCATCCTGTTCCTGTCGTACTTCGGCCTCGGCATCATGGGCTACAAGCTGGTGCCAATCGTCGCCGCCGGCCTGTCGCTCACCTTCTATGCTGCGGCCTTCTTGGGCGAGATATGGCGCGGCTGCATTGAGGCGGTGCCGAAGACCCAGTGGGAGGCGTCGGATTGCCTCGGCCTCAACCGCTTCCAGCAATATGCCTACGTCGTGCTGCCGCAGGCGGTGAAGCTCGCCATTCCGCCGACCGTCGGCTTCATGGTGCAGATCGTAAAGAACACGTCGCTCGCCTCGGTGATCGGCTTTGTCGAGCTCGCGCGCGCCGGCCAGATCGTCAATAACTCGACCTTTGAGCCGTTCGTGATCTTCATCGTGGTCGCCGCCATCTACTTCGCGCTGTGCTACCCGCTGTCGCTGGCAGCGCGCGCCCTGGAAAGGAAGGCCCATGCCGGCCGCTGAGCCCGCGCCAAGAGCGCCCATCGTCCAGATCAAGAACGTGGTGAAGGAGTTCGGACTGCTGCGCGTGCTGGACGGCGTCGGCTTCGACGTGGCGCCCGGCCAGGTCGCGGCCATCGTCGGCCGCAGTGGCTCGGGCAAGAGCACGCTCCTGCGCTGCATCGCCGGGCTGGAGACTGTGCAGGGCGGCAGCATCTCGGTGTGCGGCCACGATGTCGGCCGACCCGGCAGTGCCGCGCGGGCGCAGCTCAGGCGCGACGTCGGCATGGTGTTCCAGAGCTACAATCTCTTCCCGCACCTCACGGTCGAGCGGAACATCACGCTGGCCCTCACCCTGGTGAAGAAGCAGTCCCGCGACGAGGCCAACTTCAAGGCGGCCGAGGCGCTGGCCATGGTCGGCTTGACCGACAAGCGCACCGCCTATCCCGAGCAGCTCTCGGGCGGCCAGCAGCAGCGCGTCGCGATCGCCCGCTCGCTGGCGCTGCAGCCGCAGGTCATGCTGTTCGACGAGGTGACCTCGGCGCTCGATCCCGAGCTCACCGCCGAGGTGCTGGCGGTGATGGAGGATCTCGCCAAGCGCGGTATGACCATGATCACCGTCACCCACGAGATGGGCTTCGCCCGCCGCGTCGCCGACCTTGTCGTGTTCATGCACAAGGGCAAAGTGTGGGAGATCGGCCCGACCGCCGAGCTGTTCGCCCAGCCAAAGACCGCCGAGTTCAGCCAGTTCGTCGCCAGCGAGCTTTGATTGCTTTAGGCTCGGCGCTGCGATGAACGATAAAGACTCGCAGCGTTATCGGGCCAACCTGCAGGGAGAAGTCGACGGGGCCGCCGTCTACCGTGCCCTGGGCGACAGCGAATCCGATCCCAAGCTCGCCGAGGTGTTTCGCCGCCTCGCCGCGGTCGAGGAGGCGCATGCCGAGTTCTGGCGCAGCCGCCTCGACGACCAGGCTCGCACGCTGTCGCCGTCCCTGCATGCCCGCCTGCTCGCCTGGACGGCGCGCCGCTTCGGGCCCGGCTTCGTGATCCCGACCTTGGCCGCGACCGAGGCCCGCGACCGCCGCGCCTACGACGACCAGGCTGAGGCGCAGGGCACCAGCCTGCCAGCCGACGAGCGCTCGCACGCCCGCATCATGAGCGCGATCGCGAGCCAGAGCGGGCTGAGCGGCCCGGAGCTGGCGATGCTCGAGGGCCGCCATCGCGGTGGCGGCAACACACTGCGGGCGGCGGTGCTGGGCGCCAATGACGGGCTGGTGTCCAACCTCAGCCTGGTGATGGGCGTTGCGGGTGCGGCCGCGGCGGAAAGCACGCTGGTGCTGACGGGCCTTGCCGGCCTGGTGGCGGGCGCCTGCTCGATGGCGATGGGCGAGTGGCTGTCGGTTACCAGTTCGCGCGAGCTGAACCAGAAGCAGATCGCGACCGAGGCCGACGAGCTGCGCGAGGCGCCCGAGGAGGAGAAGGAGGAGCTGGTCCTGATCTACCAAGGCCAAGGGCCTCGACGAGAAGCAGGCGCGCGCATTGGCCGACAAGCTCCTGAGCAACAAGGACACGGTGCTCGACACGTTAGCCCGCGAGGAGCTCGGCATCGATCCCGAGGAGCTGGGCGGCTCGGCCTGGCAGGCGGGTGCGTCGTCCTTCCTGCTGTTCTCGCTGGGCGCGATCGTGCCGGTGGCGCCGTTCATCTTCCTGACCGGCAGCGCGGCCTTCGAGACGAGCGTTGCGGCCAGCGCCGTCGCGCTGATGGCGATCGGCGTCGGCACCAGCCTGTTCACCGGACGGTCGATGGTGTTCTCCGCCCTGCGCCAGCTGCTGATCGGCGCGGCCGCCGCGGCGATCACCTACGGCGTCGGCAAGGTGGTCGGCGTGTCACTGAGCTGATCAGCCGCCGCCGTCGCCCGCGACGGCAATCACCGTCAGCTTCTCGGGCAGCCCTTCCTTCACCACCTCGAAGCTGGGCTTGTCCGGATAGATGAAGTCCGGTTCGAGCGGCGCAATCAAACCCATGAAGCGGTCGAGCTGATAACGGCCCCAGTAGTGCATCGGCAGCACGATCTTCGGATCGATCTGCTTCACCACGTCGGCCATGAACGGAACGCCCATGGTGAAGGAGCCGTCGATCGGCACCATCAGCACGTCGATGCGGCCGAGCGCTTCGAGATGCTTCGGCGTCAGGCGGTGATGCAGGTGGCCGAGATGGGCGATGCAGAGATCGCCGACGGCGTAGATGAAGATCGAGTTGCCGTTGATACGCACGCCGCCCGACCAGTCGCGCGCGTTGGTCGGCACGTTCCACACCCGCATGTCCTTCAAGGTGACGTCGTGGCGGGCCTCGGTCTCGCCCTCGGTGGGCCAGCCCTTCAGCACATGGGTGATGCCCTCCTCCGGCTCGTCGGTGAAGTGCGTGCTGTGTGCGTTGTTCATGGTGACGATGTCGGGATGGCGGCCGAAGCCGTTGACGCCGTTGTAGTCGGTGATCGCCCGCACGCCCTGCGGCGTGTCGATCTGGTAGCTGGCGTGGCCGAGGAAGGTAATCAGCGCCCGGTTGGGAGAGGCCTCGCCCCCGCCCTTGGCCAGCCACACACCCGGCGGCAGTGTCCGCTCGACCAGGTTCTTGGAACAGCGGGGCCAAGCCGGGCCAGCCAGCAGGGCGAAAACGGCTAAAGCCGCGGAAAAGCGCAGGAACATGGGCGAAAACGATAGCAGGCCGTGTGCCAGTGGGCCCGACAACATCCGTTGACTCTTTGCGTTCGGCCGACTAGAACAAAAGAAGAACAATTTTACTCACACCTGCTGGAAAAAAATGAGGGGCGATGACCATCATTTCCCCAAACGCCTTTGCTCCCCCTGCCGCCACCCCTGTTCCGCCGCTCTTGCGGGAGCAGGTGCGGCGGCTGGAACGGGCCCATAGTGCCGAGCGGCCAGGCCGGGCGGCCAGGCCGCTAGGCCTGCCGGAGATCGATCGGCTGCTGCCCGATGGCGGCCTGCTGACCGGGGCGCTGCACGAGATCGAGGCCGGGCCGTCGCCCTCCGGCCGGGTGGCGCCGCATGACGGCGCGGCACTGGGCTTCACCGCTTTCCTGCTGGGCCGGCTCGGCCCTGGCACGCTGCTGTGGTGCCGCCAGGCTTCCGGCGCCGATGCCGCCCTCTACGCGCCGGCGCTCGCCGCCTGGTTCGATCCGGCGCGACTGCTGATGATCACGGCGCGGCGCGAAGAGGATCTGTTCTGGGCGATGGAGGAAGGCCTGCGCACGCCGGGCATCGCTGCGGTGGTCGGTGAGACGCGCGCGGCCGATCCGACCGCCGGCCGCCGCCTGTCGCTCGCGGCGGAGAAGAACGGCGTGCCGGCGCTGCTGCTGCGGCCACAGCCCGCGCCGCCGCAAAGCGTCTGCACCACGCGCTGGCGGGTGGTCTCGGCACCCTCGCTCGATCTCACACAATCCCGCTGGCAGGTCGACCTGCGGCGCAACCGCTTCGGCATGCCGTCGGCCGAGGAGACTCCTTCCTGGCTCCTGGAGTGGAACGATGAAACGCGTCGTCTCGCTGTGGTTTCCCAAGCTCAGCACCGATCGGCTGGCGCGCCTCAACGCCAAAGACTGGTCGGCTAGGGCGGCCGCCACCGTCGTCTGGCGCGACAGCTGTCCGCGCCTGGCGGCCGTCAATCCGCACGCACGCGCCGCGGGCCTGCGCCCCTCCATGCGGCTCGCCGATTCGCGCGCGCTGTTGCCTGACCTCGTCACTGCGCCGGTCGAGCCGCAGGCCGACCGCCGCCTGATCGAGACGCTGGCGAGCTGGTGCGACCGCTACACACCGTGGGTCGCGATCGATCCGCTGGGCGACGCCGTCGCCCTAGAAGACGTCGATCCCTGCAGCGCCGGCGGCTTCGGCGGTGATGCCGGCCTGCTGCTCGACGTGACTGGCTGCGGCCACCTCTTCGGCCAGGGCGAGGTCGGCGAACGCGCCCTGCTGGCCGATCTCACCGAGCGTCTCAGTCGTCACGACTTCGCCTGCCGCGCGGCAATGGCCGATACCGCGGGTGCCGCCTGGGCGCTCGCCCGCTTCGCCGAGAAGCAGGCCGATCTCTTCTGCCCGGCCAAGAGCCAGCGCGACGCCATAGCCGCACTGCCAATCGACGGCCTGCGGCTGGACAGGCCGATCCTCGAGACGTTCCTCAAGCTCGGCCTGCGCCGCATTGGCGACCTCTACCCGCTGCCACGCGCGCCGCTCGCCCGCCGCTTCGGCGACCAGCCGCTCACCCGCCTCGACCAGGCGCTGGGCCGGATCGACGAGCCGATCGAGCCGCGCCGCCCACCGCCCGCCTTCCGCACGCGCCTCGCTTTCGCCGAGCCGATCGGTCGGGCCGAAGACATCGCCGCCGCGACCAGCCGCCTGATCGCGGCCCTCTGCCGGCAGTTCGAGCAGGCGAGTGTCGGCGCACGCCAGCTCGAGATCGCGCTCTATCGCGTCGACGGCTCGGTCGATCGCACGGCGATTGGCACCAGCCGGCCCAACCGCGATTCGCCGAAGCTGATGAAGCTGTTCGAGGAGAAGCTCGGCGAGCTCGATCCCGGCTTCGGCGTCGAGCTGATGATCCTGTCGGCACCCGAGGTCGAGGAATGGACCGGCTCGCAGGACGCGCTACCCGAGGCGGCGGTGCGCAATCCCCTCGCTGAGGACGGTACGATCGATCTTGCCGACCGGTTGGCGCTCAGGCTCGGCAAGGACAACGTCGTGCGCCTGCTGCCGCGCGACAGCCACATCCCCGAGCGCGTGCAGACGACCGCGCCGATCTCCGCGCCGGCCGCGGTCGAAGGCGCCTGGGCACGGCTCGCCTCGATGAAGGGCGCGCGGCCAACGCGGCTGCTGCAGCGGCCCGAGCTGGTCGAGATCACGGCCGCCCTGCCCGACGATCCGCCACGCCAATTCGTGTGGCGCCGCCACGCCCACAAGGTAGTGAAGGTCGAAGGGCCCGAACGCATCGCCGACGAATGGTGGCGGCCGCGGCCCAGCGGCAAGGTGATGCCCGCCAACATCGCCCCGCTGGTGCGCGACTACTACCGCATCGAGGATGACGACGGCGGCCGCTTCTGGCTGTTCCGCGACGGCCCGCTGAACGGCGCCAAATGGTTCCTGCACGGATTTTGCGCGTGATCCATGCCGTACGCCGAGCTCCCCTACGCCGAGTTACAGGTCACCACCAACTACAGCTTCCTGCGCAGTGGCTCGCATCCGCGTGAGTTGGTCGAACAGGCGGCGAAGCTCGGCCACTACGCGATCGGAATCGCAGACCGCAACACGCTCGCGGGCGTGGTGCGCGCCTATGCGGCGATCAAGGAATACTACGAAGAGACCGCCATCCCTGAGGAAAGCTGGATCAAGCTTCTGGTCGGTTCCCGACTCGAGACCCGCGACGGCTACTCACTGCTCGCCTATCCGATTAATGTCGAAGGCTACAAACGGCTGTCGCTGTTGTTGAGCAAGGGCAACGAGCATGCGGCGAAAGGCGAATGCAACCTCACCTTCGATATCCTTGCCGAACATGCCGATCACATCCTGGCCATCGTCCTGCCGCCGCGGAACATCGAGGATCCCGACTTCCACGACAAGCTGCGCCGGCTCGCCGGCCTCTATCGCGGCCGCTGCTATCTGGCCGCCACCATGCTGTTCCGCGGCGACGATGCGACGCGCGTGGCCTATCTCGACAATCTCGCGACGCAGATGAAGGTGAAGCTCATCGCCACCAACGACGTGCATTATCACGCGCCCGAGCGGCGGGCGCTGCACGACGTGGTCACCGCAATCCGTCTAAAATGCACCGTCGAAGAGCTGGGCTTCCGCCGCTTCGCTTCGGCCGAACGCCACCTCAAATCGACAGAAGCGATGGAGCGGCTGTTCCGCCAGCACCCGCATGCGATCGAGCGCATTCGCGAGATCGTCGATCTCTGCGAGTTCTCGCTGAAAGACCTCAGCTATCAGTACCCCGTCATGTACGAGGGCGGCGAGACGCCGATGCAGAAGCTTGAGCGCCTTACCTGGAAAGGCGCGGCACGCCGCTTCCCCAAGCGTATCCCGGAGAAGGTCGTCACGAACCTGCGCAAAGAGTTCGATCTGATCGCGCACAAGAAGATCGCGCCCTACTTCCTGACGGTGCATGAGATCGTCGAGAAGTCGCGCGATCTGGGCATTCTTTGTCAGGGTCGGGGATCCGCCGCTAATTCCTCCGTCTGCTATTGCCTCGGCATCACGGAGGTGGATACCAATCGAAGCGAGGTCCTGTTCGAGCGTTTCCTGTCCAACGAGCGCGACGAGCCTCCGGATATCGACGTCGATTTCGAACACGAGCGGCGCGAGGACATCATCCAGTGGATCTACGAGGAGAAAGGCCGCACCCGCGCCGCCCTGGCCGCGACCGTAATCGCCTATCGCAGCCGCAGCGCCATTCGCGACGTCGGCAAGGCGCTCGGCCTGTCGCCGGATACCTTGGGCGTCATGGCCAACACGGTATGGGGCAGCGGCGGCAACGGCATCGATCTCAAGCATGTGAAGGAGGCCGGACTCGACGCCAACGATCCGCGGCTCGCATTGGCGCTCGAACTGTCGGCGACCTTGTGCGGGTTCCCGCGCCACCTGTCGCAGCATGTCGGCGGCTTCGTGCTGACCGAAGGCCCGCTCAACGAGCTGGTGCCGATCCAGAATGCCGCAATGAAGGACCGCACCGTCATCGAGTGGGACAAGGACGATCTCGACGCGCTGAAGATCTACAAGGTCGATGTCCTGGCACTCGGCATGCTGACGGCGCTGCGCAAAAGCTTCGACCTGATCAAGCAGCATTACGGCGAAGAGCCCGATCTCGGCATGCCGCCCGACGATCACAGGGTCTACGACATGTTGTCCAAGGCCGATTCGGTCGGCGTGTTCCAAGTCGAGAGCCGGGCGCAGATGTCGATGCTGCCCAGACTGAAGCCGAAAGATTATTACGACCTCGTCGTCGAGGTGGCGATCGTGCGACCGGGCCCGATCCAGGGCGGCATGGTGCATCCCTACTTGAAGAACCGCGACCTCGCTGAAGAGGACATTCCTTATCCGAGAGATGAAAACGGCAAGCTGAAAGCCATCCTGAAGCGCACACGCGGCGTACCGCTGTTCCAGGAACAGGCGATGCAGATCGCCATCGACTGCGCAGGCTTCCTGCCGGCCAAGGCCGACAAGCTGCGGCGCGCCATGGCGACCTTCCGGCGAGCCGGCACCATTCACAAGCTGAAGAACGACTTCATCAACGGGATGGTAAAGAACAAGTACGAGCAGGAGTTCGCCGAGCGCTGCTTCAAGCAGATTGAGGGCTTCGGCGAATACGGCTTCCCCGAGAGCCACGCCGCGAGCTTCGCGATCCTGGTCTACGTCTCCTCCTGGGTGAAGTACTTCTATCCTGAGGTCTTCTGCGCGGCGCTGCTCAATTCCCAGCCGATGGGTTTCTATGCGCCCGCGCAACTGGTGCGCGACGCGCGCGAGCACGGCGTCGAGGTGCGGCCGCCGGACATCAATGCCAGCGACTGGGACAGCACGCTCGAAAAAACCAACGGGGATCACTGTGCGCTGCGACTGGGCTTCCATCAGGTCAATGGCCTCAAAAAAAAGGACATGGAGCGCTTCGTCGAACGCCGCACGACGCCCTATCGCGATCCAGCGGATGTGTGGCGGCGCGGCGGTCTTACCAAGCGACAGATCCTGGCGCTGGCGCGCGCCGATGCCTTCGCCTCGATGGGGCTGACGCGGCGCGATGTGCTGTGGGCTGTGCGCGCCTTCTCGGAGGCGGCACTCCCGCTACTGGATCAAGCAAGAATCGTCGAACCCGAAGTCACCCTGCCTAGTCTCACGCTCGGCGAGCAGGTGGTCGACGATTACTCGACCATCTCGATGTCGCTGCGCGCCCATCCACTGCAGCTCCTGCGGCCGACGCTGTCGGACCGGCGCATGTCGAACTCGGAGAAATTGCGCGAGGCCCAGACCGGCGACTTCCTGCAAATGGCGGGGTTGGTGCTGGTGCGCCAGCGGCCGGGCACCGCTTCCGGCGTGGTGTTCGTCACCCTGGAGGACGAGTTCGGCGTCGCCAATCTCGTGGTCTGGCCCAAGGTGTTCGAAGCCCACCGCCGCATCGTCATGGGCGCGCGCCTGCTCGGCGTCTCCGGCAAGGTCCAACGCGACGTGCAGAAGGACGGAACACCCGGGCTCGTGATCCATCTCGTCGCCGAACGGCTGTGGGACTGGTCGGCCGATCTCGACCGCATTGCCGACCTCGACGGCCACTTCGAGCTGCGCACTGGCCGCGGCGACGAGGTCAATACCGACCAAGGCGACCGGCGCGTACCGGTGCCCGAGGCCAACGCCACGCGCCATCGCGCCGGCAAGCAGCCCTACGACCGCAGCCGCATCCACCTCGACCGGCCGGTCATCAAGATCGCCTCACACGACTTCCATTAGAGGCTCGCGTACACCGCCCGTTCGAAGGCCTCGAACGCCTTTATCGCGCGCGGGTCGTAGAATGGGAGGAGCTGGGTCGCCCAGACGCCGGTCACCTTCTTCACCGGGTCGATCCAATAGTAGGAGTTGGCGAGCCCGCCCCAGGTGAGGCTGTTGGCCGAGCGACGGCCGGGGAAGGCCGTCGGGTTGATCATGAAGGAGAGGCCCCACTTCATGCCGTCGACGAAATCGAGGTCGGTGCTGAGGTTCGGCAGCTGGCTCTTGAGCGGCCGGCACAGCACGCCTTCAGCCATATGATTCTGGCCCATCAGCGTCACCGTCTCGGGCTTCAGGATCGGCCCGCCGCCCGTCAGCAGCGCCTGCGTGAACTTAAGATAATCGCTGACCGTCGAATAGAGTCCGCCGCCGCCCATGTGGAATTCCGGCGTCTGCGGGATCTCGTGCTCCATGACGGTAAAGCCGCCCGCCCCGCGCATGTGCATCTTCGCCTTGCGCATGCGCTGCGCCGGGCCGATCGCGAAGCCGCTGTCGGTCATGCCGAGCGGCACGAACAGTCGCTCGGTCATGTAGCGGTCGAGCCGCTGGCCGCTCGCCGCCTCGACCATCTTGCCGACCCAATCGATCGAGATGCCGTACTCCCAGCGCTCACCCGGATCGAACAGCAGTGGCGTGGTAAGCGCCGCGTTCTGACACGAGCCGACGGCAGGAATGCCGGTGACCTGCCGGTACTTCAGGACGTCGGCGTTCCAGGTGTCGTAGCCCAGCCCCGAGGTGTGGGTGAGCAGGTGG
>DASXQC010000325.1:0-5805 GCA_036493235.1 Reyranella sp. | reverse complement strand
GCGCAGCGCCGTCGCGCCCGACGTGCCGACCATGGCGGAGGCGGGCGTGCCGAACTTCGAATCGGCAACCTGGAACGTCGTGGTGGCGCCCGCCGGCACTCCGCCTGCCGTCGTCGAGCGGCTGAACCGGGCGGTGAACGAGGTGGTGAAGGCGCCGGCCATGGCAGACCGCCTGCGCGCGCTCAACATGGAACCGGCGGACGATTTCTCGCCCGCCGCCACCAAGGCCTTCATCGAGGTCGAGATCAAGAAGTGGCGCGCCGTCGTCGAACTCTCCGGCGCGCGGATCGATTGAATTCTTCCACCTCCCCCGTCTTTCTTTCTCCTCTCCCCCGCGAGGGCCCGCTAGGGGGCGGGTGAGGGGGCTACGCCCTACTTGTCGAGCCAGACATCTTCGTACCGGAACCCGTTGTAGACGCTGTTCACGTTCGCCACGTAGCCCTTCACGTAGGGCTGCATGCAGATTGCGGCCTTGTTCCACATCACGACCGGCCGCGCGTTGTCCTCGAGCAGCTTCTTGTCGATCTCCCAGACCAGCTTCTTGCGCGCCGTGACGTCGGTCATCGCCGACTGCTGCACCATCAGCTTCTCGATCTCGGGATTGCAGTAGCCGGTGTAGTTGCGCTCCGACTTGCAGGAGAAGTTCTCGAAGTAGTTCTGGTCGGGATCGTCGACGCCGTTGCCGGTGGTGTTGAGCCCGACCTGGTACTGCTTGCGGCCGATCTTGGTGAACCACTGCGCCGTCTCGATGATGTCGACGTCGGCGTCGATCCAGATCTCCTTGAGCTGGCCTGCCAGGATCACCGCCGGATCCTTGTAGAGCGAGATGCCGCGGGTCGCGACCTTGAGCTTGAGATGGTTGTCCGGCCCGTAGCCCGCCTTCTTCATCAGCTCGCGGGCCCGCTCGCGATTCTTGGCGACGTCGGGCCCGTAGCCCGGCGCCGATTCGAACATCTCCTTGGGCAGGCCCCACACGCCGTCCGGCGTCGGCTGCATGGTGCCGCCGAGCTGCGCGTCACCCTGGTTCAGGATGTCGACGAACGCCTTGCGGTCCATGCCGAGGTTGAGCGCCTCGCGCAGGTCCGGATTGTTGAACGGCGGCGCGTCGCGATTGAGGATCAGGTTGGTGCTGTTGTTCATCGACGTGACCTGGCATTCGGCCGTCGGCAGCTGGGTCTTGATGTCCTTCAGGATCGGGATCGTGACTTCCCACGGGAAGACGATGTCGAACCGGCCGGACACGAAGCTCAGGATCGCCGTGCCGCGGTTGGGCACGATGGTGAAGTCGATCCCGTCGAGGTAGGGCTTGCCCTTCTTCCAGTAGTCGGGATTGCGCTCGACCTTGATGCCCTCGTTCTGTTTGAACGAGACGAACTTGAACGGCCCGGTGCCGATCGGCTTGGTGCGCATCTGCGCTGCCGGCACATGGCAGGGATACATCGGCGAATAGCCCGAAGCGAGCAGCGACGGCAGCGACGGCTGCGGATGATTGAGGTGGATCGTGACCTCGTAGTCGCCGTTGGTCGTGACGTTGTCGACGTTGGTGTACCAGGTCTTGCGCGGGTTCACGCGCAGCTTGTCCTCACCCTTGCCGGTCAGCAGGTTGAAGGTGCACACCACGTCCTTGGACGTGAACGGCTGGCCGTCATGCCACTTCACGCCCTGCTCGAGCTTGAAGGTGAGGTCCTTGCGATCGGCGCTCCATTCCCACGACTTGGCGAGCTCGGGCACGATCGACTGCGCGCTATTCTGCGCGACCTTCTGGTCGTAGACGATCAGGTTGTTGAACACCCCCATCATCGGAATGACCGTCGAGTTGGTCGACGATTCATGGATCGACAGGGTCGGCGGGTTGTCGCGATGGTACATCTTCAGGATGCCACCGCTCTTCTGGGCGAACGCTACGCTACTCGACCCGACCAGACACGCCGCAACGGCTGCCGCCATTACCATGAAACGCATGCGAATTTTCCCTTCCCGGACCGCGCCGCATGTCGTCCGAACCGGTGCTGCGGCGTCGTTGCGCGCACATTCTACATTGCCCGTTCCCGTGCGACAGGCTCAAATCCGCCCCGCACCGCGAACAGGGGAGCCGCAAAAAAATGAAGCGATCGATGATGCGCTGGCTGGTTACGGCCGCGTCACTGGTGGGCATGGCGCTGGGCGGCGCCGCGCACGCCCAGAAGAAGCTGGTGGTCTACACCGCCAACGACAGCACCCTGAACGACCTGGTGTTCGGCGAGTTCAAGAAGGAGACCGGCATCGAGGTCGAGCCGGTCGCGGCCGGATCGGGCGTGCTGGTGCGCCGCCTGCAGGCCGAGAAGGCGCGGCCGCTGGGCGACATTATCTGGGGCGTCAGCCGCTCGCTGCTCGAGACCAACAAGAGCCTGTTCCAGGCCTATGCCTCGAAGAACAAGGACTCGACGCCGGCCGAGTACCGCGATCCGAACGATCTGTGGATCGGCAACAACCTCCACCTGCTGGTGATCCTGCAGAACACCAAGCTGGTGCCGGACGGGGAGGGCCCGAAGAGCTGGTCCGACCTGCTCGATCCCAAGTGGAAGGGCAAGATCGCCTTCACCGACCCGGCCAACTCGGGCTCGGCCTACGCCACCGTGACCATGCTGGTCGACATGTGGGGCGGCGGCGACGCCGGCTGGAAGAAGGTGGGCGAGCTGTTGAAGAACCTGAAGGTGCTGAACCGTTCGTCGCTGGTCTTCCAGGGCGTCGGCAACGGCGAGTATCCGCTCGGCATCTCGCTGGAATATGCCGGCCCGCTGTGGGCGAAGGGTGGCGCGCCGGAGAAGGTGATCTATCCGGCCGACGGCACGACCTTCTCGATGGAGGGCGTCGGTATCGTCAAGGGCGGGCCGAACACGGAGTCTGCCAAGGCGTTCGTCGACTACATCAATGCCAAGGCCGTGCGCGAGATGATCCTGAAGGCGACTTTCCGCCGCCCGACCCGCGCCGACGTCGACCTCACCAAGCTGCCCGGCAACATGCCGCCGATGTCCCAGGTGAAGCTGACCAAGTACGACGAGGAAGGCTGGACGGCCAAGCGCACCAAGACGCTCGAGCAGATCAAGGACGTGATCCAGGAGTCGCGGTGACGCAATTGAGCTTTCCTCCCCTTCGCGGAGTCCGCGAAGGGGAGGTGCCCACGTCTTACGTGGGCGGAGGGGTCATGAGCGCCCGTCCTGTTGCCTATGACCCCACCGACCCCGATTACGGAGGCACCTCCCCAGCTTCGCTAGGGAGGAAGGAAGAGAAATGAGCGGTATCATCATTCAGGATGCGAGCCGGAAGTTCGGCTCGGTGCAGGCGGTCGATCATGTCGACCTGACGGTGGCGGAGGGTGAGTTCTTCACGCTGCTGGGGCCGTCGGGCTGCGGCAAGACCACCCTGTTGCGCATGATCGCGGGCTTCTGCGAGCTCGACACCGGCGAGATTCGCTTCGGCGACAAGCGCATCGACAACCTGCCGGCGCATGTGCGCGACATCGGCATGGTGTTCCAGAACTACGCCGTGTTCCCCAACCTCACCGTCGCCGGCAACGTCGCCTACGGCCTCCGGGCCCGCCGCGTGCTGGCCGACGAGGCGGCGCGCCGGGTCGAGGAGGCGCTGGCGCTGGTCCAGCTCTCGGGCTACGGCGAGCGCAAGCCACACCAGCTCTCGGGTGGCCAGTTGCAGCGCGTCGCCATCGCCAGAGCCCTGGTGATCCGCCCGCAGGTCCTGCTGTTCGACGAGCCGCTCAGCAACCTCGACGCCCGCCTGCGTGTCAGCATGCGCGGCGAGATCCGCACCCTGCAGAAGTCGCTCGGCATCACCGCGATCTACGTCACGCACGACCAGGAGGAGGCGATGTCGGTGTCGGACCGCATCGCCCTGATGAATGCCGGCAAGCTGGAGCAGATCGGCGTGCCGGCCGAGATCTACCGCCAGCCCGCCTCTCGCTTCGCCGCCGAGTTCATGGGCACGACCAACCTCTTGCAGGCGCGCCAGCTCGGCCTTGCGGCACCGGTCTGGGTGTCGCTGCGGCCCGAGGCGCTGCGCTTCGCCGACGAGGCGCCGGCCGACTGGCCGCGGCTGGCGGCGACGGTCACGCGGGTCGAGATGCTGGGGCCGATCAGCCGGTTCGACGTCACGCTCGCCAACGGCACCGTGTTGCGAATGGCGACTCTCGATGCGCCCCATCGCGTTGTCGCCGTCGGCGATGTGGTCACGGTGGCGTACGAGCATGCGCGGCTGACGGTGGTGCCGTGATCCCGCACCAGCAACGCCTGCCGCTCGCGATCGCGGCGCTGGGCCTGCTGTTCCTCGGCGTCTTCCTGATCTGGCCGCTGTTCAACGTGTTCGGCGCCTCGGTGCTCGATTCGGAAGGCCAGTCCTTCACCCTCGCCAACTACACCAAGATGCTGGGCCGGCCGTTCTATCGCGCCGCCATCGTCAACACGCTCGGCATCGGTGCGGCGGCGACCGTGATCACGACAGCGCTCGCGGTGCCGCTCGCCTTCGCGCTCGCGCGGCTGCCGATCCCCGGCAAGGGCGCGATCCTGGCGCTCGCCGCGATGCCGCTGGTGCTGCCGTCCTTCGTCAGCGCCTACGCGATCGTGCTGCTGCTGGGCAACTCGGGCATCGTCACCCAGTGGCTGCGCGGGATCGGCATCGACATCGGCTCGATCTACGGCGCAGTCGGCATCGTGCTGGTCTACACGCTGACGCTCTATCCCTACGTGCTGCTGCCGACGGTGGCGGCCTTCAAGGCGGTCGACGTATCGATGGAAGAGGCGGCGCAGGGGCTTGGCTCGTCGCCCGCGCGCACGGTGCGCACGGTGATCCTGCCGATCGTGCTGCCGGCTATATTGGCCGGCGGACTCCTCGTTTTCATCGAGACTCTCGAGAATTTCGGTGTGCCGTTCGTGCTGGCCGAGGACATCCCGATCTTCGCCGTCGAGGCGTTCAAGCTGTTCATCGGCGAGACCGCCCCCAATCAGTCCTCGGCCGGCGTGCTGGCGACGCTCCTGATCCTGACGACAGTGCTGGTGCTGCTGGTCCAGCGCCACTTCCTGTCGAGCCGCCGCTTCGCCACCAATACCCGCAAGGCGCCGCCGCTGATCGCTATCGGCGCGGGGCTCAAGGTCGGCGCAACGCTCTATTGCTGGGCGATCGTGCTGCTGGCGTTGGTGCCGTTCTTCGCCATCGTCGTGCTGTCGTTCCTGGAGTTCCGCGGGCCCGTCCTGCACGGCAACTTCAGCCTCGCCAACTTCGCCACCCTGTTCGGCCGGGACACGCGGCCGCTCGCCAACACTCTGATGTTCGCCTCGGCGGCGGCGATCTGCACGACCCTGGTCGGCGTGCCGGTCGGCTATGTCGTGACGCGCTATCGCGCCGGCATCTCGACGCTCCTCGATATCGTGGCGACCCTGCCGTTTGCCGTCGCCGGCACTGTGCTGGCGATCGGCTTCGTGGTCTCGTTCAACTCGGGCGCAGTGATCCTGACCGGCGGGCCGCTCATCCTGGTGCTCGCCTACACCGTCCGGAAGATCCCGTTTGCCGTGCGCTCGGCCGGCGCCATCGTCCACCAGATCGACCTGTCGCTGGAGGAGGCCTCGATCAGCCTCGGCCGCTCGCCGCTGCAGACCTTCCTGCGCATCGTCGTGCCGCTGAGGATGGGCGGCATCGTGAGCGGCGTGGTGCTGACCTGGGTGACCGTCGCCTCGGAGCTCAGCGCCACCGTCGTGCTCTACAGCGGCGCATGGCGCACCATGACCGTGGTGATGTTCCAGGCGCTCGAAGGCGGCGGCG